>NZ_JBFTMK010000537.1:0-3469 GCF_056396965.1 Pseudomonas sp. 05N434 | reverse complement strand
CCGCTCGGCTCAGTGCCTTGATGGCCGAACAGCCGGCGCAAACCATGCTCAACGCCGGCACCCTCGCCAGCTACGAAAAAGGTGTGCAGGCGTTAGTCGACCATCCAGGGATAAGCCATCTGGCAGGCCAGGACCAGCACGGTAATCAAGCCCGGCCGCAACTGTTCAAGGCCGACGTCAGCCTGCTGCTCAAGGGTGATCCGCTGTTGCAGGAAGAAGTGTTCGGCCCGACCACCCTCGTCGTCGAAGTGGCCGATAAAGCCGAGTTACAACAAGCGCTGAACAGTTTGCACGGTCAACTCACCGCCACTTTGATTGGCGAAGAGCAGGACCTGAAGGAACACGCCGATCTGCTGGTGCTGCTGGAACAAAAGGTCGGCCGGGTACTGTTCAATGGCTACCCCACCGGCGTTGAAGTGTGCGATGCGATGGTGCATGGCGGTCCTTACCCGGCGACCTCCGACGCCCGTGGCACGTCGGTCGGCAGCCTGGCCATCGAGYGTTTCCTGCGCCCGGTGTGCTACCAGAACTGCCCGGATGCCTTGCTGCCCGACGCCCTGAAAAACGCCAACCCGCTGGGCATTGCCCGCCTGGTCGATGGCGCCAGCCACCGCGAACCGGTCTGACAACACGACCTCCTGTGGGGTGAGCCTGCTCGCTCCCACAGGAGATCTGATTATCAAGGCAGCAGTGCTTTCAGATCGTTGTACAGCGCCTCGGGAATCTGCACGCCTTCCACCACACTGCGTGCCCGCGCCGCATAACGCCGTTGCGACGGCAAGCGCGCCCCCTGCCCTTCAATCCCCTGAAACAACACCTCGGCCCGGGCCAAGTGCTCTTCAGTAGCCGCTCCCAGAAAACGTCGCGGATCCAGCGCGATGATCAACTCGCCATGGTACGGCGATGACTTGCTGCCCGCGTCGTAAGCCAGTGACTCGGCGCTGGTCAGGTCACCGATCAAAGGCCCGGCAATCAACTCCACCATCGCCGCCAGCGCCGAGCCCTTGTGCCCACCGAACGTCAGCATCGCGCCGCTATCGAGCACCACGTTGGCATCGGTGCTCGGCCGCCCCTCAGCGTCCACGCCCCAGCCCTCGGGAATCGCCTTGCCGGCACGCCGATGCAACTCGATATCGCCACGGGCAATCGCACTGGTGGCGAAGTCGAACACAAACGGATCCTGCCCCACGCGTGGCCAGCCAAAGGCAATGGGATTGGTGCCGAACACCGGCACCCGTCCCCCGGCCGGCGCCACCCAGGCATGGCTCGGATTACACGCCAGCGCCACCAGCCCGGCGGCGGTCAACTGCTCGATCTCCACCCACAGCGCCGAGAAATGCACACAACGATTGATCGCCAGCGCCGCAATCCCGTTGGCCCGGGTTTTCTCTTCCAGTAACGGCAGCCCCGCCTGGAACGCCAACTGCGAAAAACCACCCCCGGCATCCACCCGCACAATCGACGGTGCCTGGTCGATCACCCGTGGCTCGGCGTCGGCCGACACCTTGCCGGCCCGCAGGGAATTCACGCAGCCCAGAATCCGGTACAAACCGTGGGACGCACAGCCATCGCGCTCGCCAGCGATCACCGTCGCCGCCACCGCTTGCGCATGGGCCAGGTTAAAACCGTTGTGCAACAGGATCGATTCGGCCAATTCACGGGCTTCGATCAGGGTCAGTCGAATCATGGTCATCTCCTTGGATAGACCGGTCAGACTGGTCCAGTCCAAGGCTCACGGCTTGATCGCTTTAGGTCGGGTTGATGACGAATTCGGCACATCGCTGAAACAGTCGGACGGCGTATTGCCCGGCCACTCGTCGGGCGACGCAACCCGACTGATTGACAGCGATGGGTGCCTGCGCAATTATTATTACATCGCATGCGATATAAACGTATGCGACACACAAATCACATCATTCGAAACGTTGAGGATCCACCCCATGAGCAAGATCGAAAAAGTCCTGATGACCGGCAAGACTCACACCACCGCCAGCGCCGCTGGCAACACGTCGCGTGGTCATAACGGCAGCCTCGACATTACGCTGTCGTCGCCTGGAAGCGCGAAACCGGCGCACGTGTTCACCGCCATTCAGCCACACCCGACCGCCGAGCAACTGTTCGCCGGTGCATGGTCGGCCTGTTACACCGCCGCTGTCGGGCTGGTGGCCAATGACATGAACGTGGTGCTGCCGTCTGATTTGTCGGTCGACATCGAAGTCGATCTGGGCCAGACCGGTGCGGCCTACTTCCTTCAGGCTCGATTGACGCTCCGCGTGCCGGGTCTGACGCACGACGTTGCGACGACACTGGCGCACACCGCCGATCAGATTTGCCCGTACTCGAAGGCGACGCGCGGCAATATCGACGTGGCCCTGAACGTCCTCACGGTTTAACGCACCGCGATTGGCATTTTTTTCTGCAAATACATCGCATGCGCTTTAAGCGCATGCGAATAACAAGGCCAAAACCATTCCGATAAAATCGTACACGAGGTATATTTTGCCTTTGCGAGCCTTCTACTTTGGCCAACGAGGAAGCACATGAAACGCACTGACAAGACCGTCCCCGCTGATCTGAAGCTCTCCGACTTCCTGTGTTTTGCGGTCTATTCCACGAACCTGGCCTTCGGCAAGGCCTACAAGCCGATACTCGAGCACTTGGGGCTCACCTATACGCAATACATCACCATCGTTGCGCTATGGGAGGAAGACCACCAAACCGTGGGCAGCCTGGGCGAGAAGTTGTTTCTCGAATCGAACACGCTCACACCGATCCTGAAAAAACTGGAAGCGATGGGCTATCTGCAGAGGCAACGTGATCCCGAGGACGAACGGCAGGTGCGGATCAGCCTGACGAAAAGCGGTCGACAGCTACGCGAAGACCGCCCCGAGAAGGGCCTTTCCCACGCAACGGGTCTGGAACCGGAAGAGTTCGCACAGTTGCAGAACGCGATCGTGAAACTGCGCAACAACCTCATCAAATCGACGAAAGCCGAGGGATGAGCAAAACAAATACCTTGATACCGGAATGAAAAAACGGGCGCCCTGATCGGCGCCCGTTTTTTATTCAAAGGCTCGCTGGCAGGGCTGCGGTTACTGCCCATGAGTACTCCGCTTGTCGCCCCGTTTTGATATGTTTATTTTCATACAGTTGATTTGTGAAATATTTTATGTCATTTATAGCCTCGCAAATCATCAGGACAATCCACCTCGCCAGACCGGACGGCAGCCCCGTATCACCAACGCCCCATCCAAGGAGTCAACAATATGAACAAGACAGAACTTCTAGGTGCTCTGGCACTGTGCGCCGCAAGCTTGCTGGCACACGCCGACGAGGACAGCCTGCGTATCGGCATCGAAGCCGCCTACCCGCCCTTCTCCTTCAAGACGCCGGAGGGCAATGTCAGTGGTTTCGATTACGACATCGGCAACGCGCTGTGTGCAGAGATGAAGGTCAAATGCGAGTGGGT
>NZ_JBFTMK010000536.1:0-3476 GCF_056396965.1 Pseudomonas sp. 05N434 | reverse complement strand
CGGCTGTGCTGCGAGCCATCAGCGAACTCATGCAATCCAGCGATACCGCCCGCGAAGAAAACCAGGACCTGCGCATCCCCTTTGCCAAAGCACTCCATGACCTCTATGCGGGACAGAAGTCCGACGCCGAGTTGACGGAAATGGTGTTGCTGATGCTGGAAGTGGAAACCGCCCCTTTTATTGGCAAAGAGCCCCAGCCAGGAGCGGTATCTGGGGACAATGACCTCTGAGAAGTGGAAAAGGGGCAACGTTATTTTCCCAAATGGAAATCGTCGTATCCCTGGTTTGAGCAAAAAAGTCCCGCACGATTTGAGCTTGCTGACAACGTCAACCTATAGTGCTGTGCTGGAGCTACGAAGGATGCTTCAGGCTGATGATTTCGTTTCTTCCCAGGATGGATATTTACCCAATGCTCAAGTTCAATGCTCATCTCGGCTTCCAATTCAATGAATTGCCTTTTCTGCAACGCATCGAAGCAGCCGCCGCAGCTGGTTTTCGGGCGGTGGAGTTCCCATCACCCTATGAGTTCGACGCGAGTCTCTTGGCCGACCATCTGGCTCAATACAGTCTGCCATTGATTCAATTCGCTGCACCGGCTGGTGTTACCAAAGGCATCGCTGCCTTGCAGGGCATGGAGGAAGAGTTTCGCAACGGTTTGCTCCGGGCCGCCAGCTATGCAAAGGCGCTGGCATGTTCGGATGTCCACATTATGTCTGGTGTTACGACGCAGGATGACGCAGGGCGTGTCTTCGGGAGCAACCTGGAGTATGCCGTCAAGTACTTCGAGGATCAGGGTTTGCGGCCGCTTATCGAAGTAATCTGTGCGCAGGAGATGCCGGGCTATTACATGGCTGACTTCAGCAAGGCGCAACAAGTGCTGGAAACCTTCCCGAGTGTCGGGCTGATCCTCGATCTTTACCATGCCCAGCTTCTGACCGGAGACGCAGCAGATGTTCTGGCTCGGTTTTACGACAGAACAGTTCATGTGCAAATTGCCGACTGCCCGGGGCGCCACGAGCCGGGAACGGGGAGCATCGACTTTGCAGCCTTGTTCGCAGCGCTGGAGCAGCGTGGCTACACAGGATGGATCGGGTGTGAATACCGGCCTTCCGGTTCTACCGTGGCGAGTCTTGACTGGATTAGGCAGTTAAGTGCTTAGCGCTGAAGTGAAATTGTGATGGGGCGGCGTGCAGGTAGATTTGGCGCAGGGGAGGGTTAAGACGGTATCTACAAGGGCTGCCTCTCTAGATGCCAGAAACAACAAAGCCCTCGTATTTCTACGAGGGCTTTGTTTTGTATGGTGCCGGCACCAGACGAACGGTAGCTTGCGGCGAGGCTAGGTTTTCTGCGGGTCTGGAATTCGCTGGAAAATTCGGCGTACCCCAACTAGTAACTATAAATAAATCAGCTAGTTATGGCTTTCTGTGGAATCGAACCCGGAATGCGGGATGCTGAGTAAATTTCGCGCCGGTGTTCTGGGCCGGCCGCTGGCGATCCTTTCCACTGCCGGAGGCTTGTCTCTGGTCCACTTCTTACCCTTTGTGCACAGGCCCAGCTAACGAGGAGTTGAACTATCGCCGCGCCAAGATAAATCCTGCTGATCAGATTTGATCCGAAGTCTGTCGTGACGGCATATTGGTCCAAACCGACGGAGGCCTTGGTCATGAGCGCAGCAAAACAGTTTCACGCCCAAATCGATGGCAAACAGATTCAGGGCTGGGTGGTGAAGGACGGACGCTCATACCTAGCTTATGCGGATTTTCGCGGAAAACAGATCGTTGTCCGTGGAAGTTCCGAACCAAATGCCATTAGCAAATGGCGTGAGGAAGCCAACTACGTAGCTAACGAATAGGACATTCAGTTCCAGGCGAGCACCCAATGACCCCTACGACCAGAAAAAACAAGCCGATGATTGCGAAATATGAGGGCTTGAGTCAGTCGTAAAGCGCGCCTATGAGACGCCTTTTGAAAAAAAACTCAGAAAAATCAGTTTTTTTTTCACGATAGGGGAGGCTTTTATGACCCCCACTGAAGGCGTGGATGTCTTCCTCCTTAGAGGCGTAGCTTTCTCCCTCCAGGAGACATTGTCGACTCCCAAAACATACTCATCGCTAAACACATCCAACTTTGAAACACATTTAGCCAATCGAGACACAGTAAACTTAACTTAAGGGGCTGACACAGGCGCCTCCCCCCCCACCGTTGCCAGCCCTGTTTAGAGCCACCATACTCCAGCCAACGGTAAATTAAGGGGGATCAGGGGATGACTAAGTTAACGACAACGGTGAAGGCGAAAAAGCCGGCGCCGGTAGAAAGCAAGGAAATCGAGAAACGGTGGGGAAAGGATTTGGTAGCGGCGGGATGGACAGCCATTCCCAATGTGCTTTTCGACTGCTCACAACAACTGGGGCTGAAACACCTGCATATCGTGATCATTCTGCATCTGGCCGGCTACTGGTGGCAGGCGGGCAATGATCCTTATCCGACCAAAGAGACCCTTGCTAAGAAAATTGGGGTAACGGCCCGGACAATCCAGCGGTCAATCGCCGAGCTTGAGGAAATGAAATTCATCACTCGACACGCCCGAAAGTCGAAGTTGGGCGGTAACCTCGCGAATCGCTATTCCTTCGATGGGATCATCGAGGCCGCTACCCCGTACGCTAAAGCCATCGTGGACGCGCGCGAGAAGCAAAAAGCTACTGGTGACGGCCGTGCTACACGTAAAAAGCCAGCCACTTTGGAATTGGTCAAATAAGAGGACAGCGGTGGACGATTCAGTCGTCGAACCCAAAGGAAGTACGACGATGAACAAAACCGCCACACAACTGGGTGATGAAAGCCTGGCAGATGCCTTCCGTGAGTTGATGAGYGTCGTCATCAGCATGCGCGAGGCAGGTGTCGAATTGAGCCAGGTGCAGCATGCGCCTGAATTCACCTACTTGCTGACTCCCAAGCAGTTTGACCGGATAAAGCGTATTTGCCGTGAAAAGGGCTGGTCGGAGCCAAACCGGAGGGGCATTTTGATTGACCTTCAAGCCATCGCTCATCCATTGGATTCTCGCGAGAGCAAAGACCACTGCACCCCAGAAGAAGCTTTGCAGATCCTGGTGAACGCGTACTGCGCTTACAGCCAGATAGGCTTGAACAAGCCCAAGCATGCTCAGGGTATTCTCTTTAACACCGGCAGAAAGGTCAGCGTAGGCAACGGCAGCTATTACGCCTTGGCGGTCGTAAAAGTATGCGAGGACGGGGCTATAAGGTACTTGGCCCCGGTTACTGCGTATCACGCAACCGAGGCCAAGATCCGAAACATTAAGTGACTACGAGGAAGGACGGCCTCGAAGGCAAGTCTCCTGCACTGAAGCAGAACAACCCATATGCCTGCGATTTCCCTTCATATGACCCTGGCTAGCCAGGCCTCCGCAGCTCCGCCGACAAATTTTCTGCTGTCTGCGTAGTCGAGATCAATGTTAAGC
>NZ_JBFTMK010000535.1:0-3485 GCF_056396965.1 Pseudomonas sp. 05N434 | reverse complement strand
GCAAAGGACTCGCAGGCATTGGCCAGTAGCTCTTCGATGTTGATGTCCGGGGCAACGGTGTAAATCGTGCTCGGCTTGCGTGGGGGCTTGGGGTCGGACGGTTTGAGGTAGTAATCGAGGGCGCGCTCGGCGGCTTCGTTGAGTTTTTTGGAGTCCGGGGTTTCGTAAGAGGAAACGTCGTCGGTTTCGGGTGGGTTGGGTGTGATTTTGAACATGGTGAAACTCCTACAGGAAATGGAGCCACCAAGACCTGTCGCTAAACAGGTAAGGGTGGCGGCTGCACGCAGGTTAGCGAACCGGGTGTAGGCGCCCGGCAGACCCGAAGGTCTCCCGCGCACAGCCGCCATGACATCAATCGCAGATATAGACAATCTGCAAGAGAGTTTGGAGCGCTGTTGCGCCTACAAAGGTTCGGGTCGCTAAACCCGATCGCTGATTCGTCAGCGACCGGGAAACAATAGAACCCGACCCTTAGGCGCACAAGCCGGCGGATTCTGGCGCAGTCGTAGGCAACGACGCAAGGATGTGTAGCCTGAGTGAGTGTCTGGAGATGTATTTTAAACATCGTTGTTTATTTCTCATTCAGGCTTAGGAGAGGCAGGGTTGATAAATAATGGCGTGCCCTTTCTCCGAGTCCCTCATTTTTCGTCCTCTGTTTATATTGTTCGCACCAGTGGTCGCGAGTTTCGGATATTTATTTGCGACCCATGGTGAAGTGATCAAAGGTAATTAAATCCCAGACGCTTGTAATGATCTCTACATACCAAATGTCATTGTCTGAAGTAGAGAAGAATACACGGTGGGGGCCGGGACTATTGGCAAGGTACTGATAAGATAGTCTTGTTTTGTCTTTTCTTAAGAAATTAACCAGTATTCCGTTGCTTTGGACGAATCTGTAGTAAAACTCGACAGAGGAGTAGCCCCAGTTGAACTCGAGTTGCATGTATTGGCTCGTGCCACTGGCGTTTGTATGCATCTCTAGAACTTGCGCAGCGCTTTGGTTATGCACGGGAGGGTAAGGGCCAGTGAGAATGGTGTTTATTGAGTTTATACCCATAATGCCATTTCCTCCGAGAAAGCGAATGGTCATGCTAGGCAGTGATATGGTCTGGCCAAGTGATATAAAGCGTGAGTAGTGGCTATCGAAATTTTCCGACAAAATAGGCTGGATGTTCTTGACTGTATAGATTAAAGAACGCGGGAAGATAATCGTTATGGGCTTTTGCCCCTTGAAGTTGGCTTTGACTTCTACATGGAGGGTTGAACCATCCTGCAGCAGTAACAGTTGCGCACGTGACAGTGTTCTGGTGAATCCATTTGTCTCTTCCTCAGGTGTCAAGGAACCTCCTGTCACTACGGGAATAACAAGGGGGGTTCCATTGTTTCCGGTTCCGATGACCGTTATGTCAATAAGATAATTTCCACCCTGAAGCGGCCATGGAGTTTTAGTGATGGTGGCATCACCGTCGAATTCATTGATATCCAAGGCCCGTGCACTATCAGCCTGATCGATGATGGGAGCTCCCAATCGAACATCACCGTCGACGATCCGTTCAATCGTCAGTGCCAACGGCGACGATGTCCCTACCGGCTTCCCATCGCGAATCAACTCCCAATACAATTCGACATCGCGCCCCATCCACTCCAATAGAAGCTCGAAAGTTAATTTGAAGTTTGCCCTTTTGTTTTGATTGAATAGCTGCGCAGGAAACGTTTTGTCGCCTGCGATCGGATTCTTGATCATTAGACGCGCTCGATCATTCAACCCCGCTGTCAGGAATTCAATTCGAACCGTTGCTCCATTTGAGTGAGTCAACACATCAATGGGGCTCTTCGCCGGGGCTACCAAAGTTGGTGGGTTCAGATCGAGACGGCCGAGATGTATGTCCAGGCGCTTCTCCGGGGATTTGACCCGGTTGCCCAACTGGTCGACGACATAGAACTCGGCCACAGTACTCGGGTTGTCGCCCGCCTTCTGGAACATGTCGGTGAACAGTGTATGGGTGATCGGCGCCGTGCCGTCGGGGACGTCGAACCGGTCCTGGGTGTCGCCCAACAGAAATTCGATGCGGTCATAGTTGCGCCGATTGGCATAGGTGAACCCGAACTCCACCCCTTGCGCTGCCCGTGCGGCGCTGACGCCGTCCTTGAGCACGTCGGCCGGGATCACCAGATTCAGGTTGTCCGCAGACCGCAGGTGGTACAGCACCAGCAGATCCCGAGAGGGTTCACTGTTCCCGCTGACACGGGTGACCACGTAATGCAACCGATTGACGCCCTGGATCAGGTACCCGTGCGGCAGGTAAAGACGCTGGCGCAGTTGTTCCTCTCCGGGTTTGACGGTCTGGCCTGCTCCTGGGACGAGATTGCCGTTGCAATACAAATCCACGCGATCATCGACCGCCATGATCCAGGAGCGCAGCTGCAACTCCTCCCAGTAATCAACCAGGCATTCAAGGCCTTGGGCCTGGCCGTCATAAAGGGCTTTGGGAATACCGCCGTCAGCGATGCCGGCGGGTCTTATCGGGGATACCCAGCCCGGGATGATTATGGGAAACAGCGTAAACAGCTTCGTTAGCTCGGCGGACTGGATATCCATCAAATTCTCCGGGGGAGGCGACAAGTTTCAAGTCCACTCGGGACGAGTACTCATCACACCGCAGGGAAAACAGATTGGCTACTATCAGATCTGACAGGTATATGTGGATTTAAGACGAACGGTCATATCAGTCACATCGGCATCGGCTGCCTGACCAACCGTTTACGGGCGGGTGGTTGTGGGGGGCCACGATACAGCGACCATCATCAACGGCATGCGTGAGCTGAAACGACAAAACCTGCCATCCCTGTTGAAGGAATGGCGGTTTTTTTTGCCGGTGAGATCGTTTTCGCGAGCAGGCTCGCTCTCACACATTCGATCTTCAGTGAACACAAAACAGGCGAACAACCCGGATCGACTGTGGGAACGAGTCTGCTTGCGAAGAGGCCCGAAAGACCACCATAAAACTTGCAGCCTGAAGGGCTTTTGTGGCGAGGGAGCTTGCTCCCGCTGGGCTGCGAAGCGGCCCCAAAACCATTCGACCCAATTGCATCAGGTAGACCGCATGTACAGGGTTTACGACTGCTGCGCAGCCGAGCGGGAGCAAGCTCCCTCGCCACAGGGGGCAGCGTTTGACCTCAGGTTACAGGGCCGGGTCAGCCTTCAGTTCCAGACTGTCCAGCGCCCGACTCACCGCCAGTTCACCAAACATGATGAGCTGCGCGACGCCCAATATCGTATTGCTCTGCGGCCCCTCCAGAAAACCGGCACAGTCACTGGCGATCACCTTGGCCGAGGCAAAGGACTCGCAGGCATTGGCCAGTAGCTCTTCGATGTCGATGTCCGGGGCAACGGTGTAAATCGTGCTCGGCTTGCGTGGGGGCTTGGGGGCGGACGGTTTGAGGTAGTAATCGAGGGCGCGCTCGGCGGCTTCGTTGAGTTTTTT
>NZ_JBFTMK010000534.1:0-3487 GCF_056396965.1 Pseudomonas sp. 05N434 | reverse complement strand
GTACAGAACTGACCGCAACCCTGGACCACCGACGCCACCAGTTCACCGGCGATTTTTTCACCCCGTGCGCGCAGGGCTTCAGGCAATAGCAGCACCGGGTTGATGCTGCTCATTTCGGCGAATACGGGGATCGGTTGTGGCCGTGCGGCGGCCATGTCGCAGAGGGCGCGACCGCCTTTGAGCGAGCCGGTGAAACCGACGGCYTGGATCGCCGGATGCTTGACCAGCGTTTCACCGACGCCCGCGCCGTAGATCATGTTGAACACGCCTTCAGGCATGTCGGTTTGCTCGGCGGCGCGGATGATTGCGTCGGCCACGCGTTCAGCGGTCGCCATGTGTCCGCTGTGGGCCTTGAACACCACCGGGCAACCGGCGGCCAGAGCCGCCGCGGTATCACCGCCAGCGGTAGAAAAGGCCAGCGGGAAGTTRCTGGCACCGAACACGGCCACCGGGCCGACGCCGATCCGGTATTGGCGCAGATCGACCCGTGGCAGAGGCTGACGTTCGGGCAACGCGCGGTCGATACGCGCCCCATAGAAATCGCCCCGGCGCAGCACCTGGGCGAACAGGCGCATCTGGCCGCTGGTACGGCTGCGTTCACCCTGGATGCGTGCGGTCGGCAGGGCAGTTTCGCGGGTGACCAGGGCGACGAATTCGTCATCCAGGGCATCCAGTTGCGCGGCGATGGCCTCGAGAAATTCTGCACGGCGCGTCGCCGGCAAGTTACGAAAGGCGGGGTAAGCGGCAGCGGCGGCTTGGGCTGCGGCGTACACTTCCTCGGCGGTGGCTTGCATGAACGAATAGGGCAGTACTGCGCCGGTGCTGGCGTCATGGCTCTGCATCGCGATGTTGCCAGCGGCGCTGCGGGCACCGCCGATGTAGTTGTGGCGGATGATCTCGGGCATGGAAAACTCCTGTCGAAAAAGGTGGGGCAGGCCCCTTGTAGGTCAATCAAGGGTATGGAGTCGTGCGCTGTTTTGTGGCGAGCGAGCTTGCTCGCGTTGGGCTGCGTAGCGGCCCCAAAATAGTGGCAACCATTGCCTATTTTGCGAGTGCTGCGCACTCGAGCGGGAGCAAGCTCCCTCGCCACAGGGTGTGGGGTGTGTCAGGTTCAGGCCAGCGAATCACCCCGGCGCGCAGCGGCCGGCACGGCGTTATCCAGCGCAGCAATACGCGCAGCGGATTCGGCATCCACCTGGTGCAATGACTTGCCACGGGTTTCCCGGGTCAGGCCGACGGCCACGATGGAGATCAGCGCGGCGCCCACCAGGTACCAGGCGATCGGTGTCGAGCTGTGGTACTTGTTGAGCAGGGTGATGGCGATCAGCGGCGCGAGGGATCCGGCGAAGATCGGCGCCACCTGGTAGCACAGCGAAAGGGCGGTGTAGCGCACGTGGGTCGGGAACATTTCGGCCATCAGCGCCGAGTAGGGCGCATAGGTCATCGACTCGATGGCCAGGCCCAGGGTGATGGCGCCGATGATCAGCCAATTGTTGCCGGTGTCCATCATCGGGAAGCCGATGAAGCCCCAGAACGCAGTGAGCACCGCGCCGATCAGGTACACCGGTTTGCGCCCGACGATATCCGACAGATAGCCCATCAACGGGATCAGGAAAAAGTGCAGCAGGTGTGCGCCGAACATCAGCAACAGAATCTCTGAGGTGTCCTTGTGCACCACCAGTTTCAGGTAGGTGATCGAAAAGGTGACCACGGTGTAATAGAGGATGTTCTCGGCAAACCGCGCGCCGATCCCCACCAGCACCGCGCGCCAGTGATGGCGCAACACTTCCACCACGCCCAGTTGTTGCTGTTTGGTCTGCGCTTGCCGGGCCTGGGCCTCCTTGAAAATCGGCGCGTCATCGACGCTGGTGCGAATCCAGTAGCCGATCAGCACCACCACCGCCGAGAACCAGAACGCCACGCGCCAGCCCCAGGCGAGGAATTGTTGCTCCGACAGGTTTGACGACAACAGCAGCAGGGCGACGGTCGCCACCAGGTTACCGGCCGGCACCCCGGCTTGCGGCCAACTGGCCCAGAAGCCCCGGCGATTGTCCGGGCAGTGTTCGGACACCAGCAGAATCGCGCCACCCCATTCGCCACCGAAGGCAAAGCCCTGGATCAGCCGTAGCAGCACCAATAACACCGGCGCGGCATAGCCGATGCTGTCGAAGCCGGGCAGGCAACCCATCAGGAACGTGGTGATGCCAACCACCACCAGGCTCAGTTGCAGCAGGCGCTTGCGGCCGAATTTGTCACCGTAGTGACCGAACACCAGACCGCCCAACGGACGGGCGAGGAAGCCGACGGCGTACAGGGCGAAGGCGGCGATGATGCCGTCGATCGGACTGTCGGTCTGGCGGAAGAACAGCTGGCCGAAGACCAATGCCGAAGCGGTGCCGTAGAGAAAGAATTCATACCACTCGGCGACAGTGCCGGCCATGGCGGCGGCCACCACGCGTTTGAGTCCCGAGGGTGTGGTTGCGCTGGAGGTGCTGTGAGGATTGGACATGCTGACGTTTCCTGTAGAGGCGCGAAAACAGGTAGCCGGGCCGGACCCGCAAGGGTCCGCCCGGCAATCACTCAGAGACCGACGTCCGGCAGCTCCGGACGGTTGGCCATGGCCTTGGCCATGATCTGTTCGACGAACTCCCGATCCGCTTGCGGCAGTGCCAGGCGTGGCGGACGGGTCAGGGCGCTGCCGCGACCGGCGATGGCTTCGCAGAGTTTGATGCACTGCACCAGGTCGGCACGGGCATCGAGGTGCAGGATCGGCATCAGCCATTCGTAGATCGGCATGGCTTCGGCGAAGCGACCGGCCTTGGCCAGGCGGAAGATGGTCTCGCCTTCTTTCGGGAACACGTTGGACATGCCCGAGACCCAGCCTTCGGCACCCACCGCGATGCTTTCCAGCACCACGTCATCGAGACCTGCGAACAGCACGAAACGGTCGCCGACTTCATTGCGCACGTCGATGAAACGGCGGGTATCGCCGGAGGAATCCTTGAAGCACACCACGTTGTCGCAGTCGGCCAGGGAAATCAGGATGTCCGGGGTGACGTCGTTTTTGTAGATCGGCGGGTTGTTGTAAACCATCAACGGTACGTCGGCGTTCTTCGCCACGTAGCGGTAATGCTCGGCGGTCTCGAACGGCTTGGAACCGTAGACCAGCGCCGGCATCAGCATCACGCCGTCGACACCGACCCTGCGCACCGCGTTGGCCACCTTGGCCGCTTGCACACTGGTGAACTCGGCCACACCGCAAATCACCGGCACGCGGCCGCGGGAAGCGTCGACCGCAACTTCGGTCACGGCGATTTTTTCTTCGGCGGTCAATGAGGTGTTTTCCCCCACCGAACCACACACCACCAGGCCCGATACGCCGTCACGGATCACGTTGGAAATCACCTGGTGGGTTTTTTCCAGGTTGATGGAGAAGTCATCGTTGAATTGAGTGGTCACCGCGGGGAAGACGCCACTCCAGTTAATG
>NZ_JBFTMK010000533.1:0-3491 GCF_056396965.1 Pseudomonas sp. 05N434 | reverse complement strand
ATTTTCTTCTTCGCCTCTTCCGCTTCAGCTTTCTTCTTGGCGTCTTCCGCGGCTTTCTTCTTCGCGTCTTCGACGATCTTTTTCTTCGCTTCTTCAGCGGCCGCTTTCTTGGCCTCTTCTTCAGCAGCTTTTTTGGCTTCTTCTTCGGCTTTCTTCTTGGCTATATCAGCCAATTGTTTCTCTTCGGCCTTTTTGGCTTCGGCGGTCTTCTTCGCTTCGTCGGCTTTCTTGGCTTCATCAGCCTTTTTCGCCTCTTCCGCTTTCTTCGACTCGTCGGCCTTCTTGGCTTCCTCGGCCTTTTGAGCCGCTTCTTCTTTCTTTTGTTCCGCAGCCTTCACCGCTTCCTGCTCGACCTTCTTCTGTTCCATCTGCTCGACTTCGGTCTGACGCGCAGCAGATTTCTGCGCCTCACCCGCGATCTTCTGATTGGTCTGGGTGGTCGCCCGACTTTTCGATTTCAGCTGGTACAGGGTTGCCTGGACAATCGGCTTGGCCGGCGGCAGCTCCGGTGTGAAGGCGAAACTGACGAACAGCATGCCGAACACCAGCACGTGCAAGACAATCGCCCAGACACTAGGCCAGAAGTAGCTTTCCGAGGCGGACGGCTCTCGCAGTTGCTGCATCAGGGCGCCTCGGTAATCAAGCCAACATTACCGACCCCGGCCTTCTGCAACCCGCCCATGGCGCCCATGACGGAGCCATAATCGACGGTTTTGTCGCCACGAATGAACACCTGCGTGCGCTTACCGTTACCGTTGCCAACGCGAATGATCTTGGTCACGGCGTCGGTCATTTGCGGCAAGGTCATGGCCTTGTCCTGCTGCTTTTCGGTGTCGACTTCGCTGCCAAGGTTCCAGTAGTAGGTCTTGTCAGCCTTGATCGAAATGGTCAGGACCTGAGTGTTGTTGTCCTGCGGCAAGGCTTCGCTGGAAACCTTGGGCAGATCAACTTTCACGCCCTGATTGAGCATCGGCGCGGTCACCATGAAGATGACCAGCAGTACCAGCATCACGTCGATGTAAGGCACCACGTTCATCTCGGCAACCGGCTTGCGCTTTTTGCGAGCTCGAGCGATTAAAGCCATTGGAAATTACCTGCTTATTCTTCGCTGGTGTGCACTTTGCGGTGCAGGATCGCCTGGAATTCGTCGGCGAAGGTGTAATAGCGGCCCAGCAGGGTTTCGCTGCGGGCAGCAAAACGGTTGTAGGCGATAACGGCCGGAATGGCGGCAAACAGACCGATCGCAGTAGCAACCAGTGCTTCGGCGATACCTGGAGCCACAGTGGCCAGGGTCGCTTGCTGGGCAGTCGCCAGACCACGGAAGGAGTTCATGATGCCCCAGACTGTACCGAACAGACCGATGTACGGGCTGACGGAACCGACGGTGGCGAGGAACGGCAGGCTCTGCTCGAGCTTCTCTTCCTCGCGGGAGATGGCTACGCGCATGGCACGCGCCACGCCTTCCATGACCGCTTCCGGATCAACGCCCGACTGCTGGCGCAGACGGGAGAATTCCTTGAAGCCGGCACGGAAGATCTGCTCGACACCGGAATCCGGATCAGGGTTGCTGCCAGCCTGACGGTAGAGTTTGGACAGGTCGATACCGGACCAGAAGCGCTCTTCAAAGCTCTCCAGGGCACGTCGACCGGCGCGCAGCAAGTTGCTGCGCTGAAAGATCATGATCCACGAGGTCACCGATGCGGCTACCAGGATCAGCATTACCAGTTGCACCACGACACTGGCATTGCTGACCAGGCTCCACATGGAGGAATGGTCGACGACGTTAGCTTCCACGCTTTATCTCCTGCTTTGAGTGTGTACCCGCGCCGCTCACGTCGGCAAAGGCCGCACGTAGAGCTTCGGGAATGGCCCGGGGTTTCAAACTGTTAGTGCGCACACAGGCCACCAGAAACTGCCCTTCGCAGAGCAGCACGTTATCCGTAGCCCGCCTGACCTGCTGTTTGAAGCGCAGGCTGACCCGGTTCAATTCAATTACTTCGGCGCTTACCAGCAGTTCGTCGTCCAGTCGCGCCGGCGCGTGGTAACGCGCTTCGCTGGAATGCACGACGAACAACAGGTCCTCCCCTGCCAGCGCCGACTGGGCAAAGCCCAGCTCTCGGAGCCGCTCGGTTCGAGCCCGTTCCATAAACTTGAGGTAATTGACGTAATACACGATGCCGCCGGCATCGGTGTCCTCGTAATAAACGCGACAACGATGTGCGAACGGCTCAAGCCCGTTTTGCGCGCGCATACTCTAGTGCTTACTCCTCAGGTTGCCAATCCGGCCAGGCAACTGTTTTTCATTGATTCGCGGCTTTCTGGCTAAAGTACCGTCCTGGGACAGCACAAACCCCGAATAAATCAGCACGCAAAGGTGATTAATCGTCCACGGCATCGAGGAACTCGTCTACCACGGGCATCTCGCCCAATCGTGACGGAATGTTTAAGCCGAAGTGCAAATACGCATGCCGGGTCACTACCCGCCCCCGCGGCGTGCGCATGATATAGCCCTGCTGGATCAGGTACGGCTCCAGCACGTCTTCAATGGTGTGGCGTTCTTCGCTGATCGCAGCGGCCAGACTGTCCACCCCCACCGGCCCACCGTCGAACTTCTCGATCATGGTCAACAGCAGGCGTCGGTCCTGATGGTCGAAGCCACGCTCATCGACATCCAGCAGGTTCAAGGCCAGGTCGGCGATCGGTTTAGTGATGTGGCCCTTGGCACGAACCTCGGCAAAATCCCGGACCCGGCGCAGCAAGCGGTTGGCGATTCGCGGTGTACCGCGGGCACGCCGGGCGATTTCAAAGGCGCCTTCCGGGTCCAGCGGCAAACCGAGAATGTTCGCCGAACGGCTGACAATCGTTGCCAGATCGGCGGTGCTGTAGAACTCCAGGCGCTGGACGATCCCGAAACGGTCGCGCAACGGGTTGGTCAGCATACCGGCACGGGTCGTTGCGCCAACCAGGGTAAACGGTGGCAGATCGAGCTTGATCGAGCGCGCGGCCGGCCCTTCGCCGATCATGATGTCGAGCTGGAAATCTTCCATGGCCGGGTACAGCACTTCTTCGACGATCGGCGACAACCGATGGATCTCGTCGATGAACAGCACGTCATGGGGCTCAAGGTTGGTCAGCAATGCAGCCAGATCACCAGGACGCTCGAGGACCGGCCCCGAGGTGCTTTTGATCGACACGCCCATTTCCTGGGCAATGATGTTGGCCAGGGTGGTTTTACCCAGGCCCGGCGGGCCGAAAATCAGGGTGTGATCCAGTGATTCATTGCGCCCGCGCGCGGCCTGGATGAACAACTCCATTTGCTCGCGAACAGTCGGCTGGCCAATGTATTCGGCCAGGCTGACGGGACGAATCGCCCGGTCCTGGACTTCTTCGCGCTCACGGGGGCCACCCGTAGCGGCGATCAGACGATCAGCTTCAATCACTTAGATCATTCCCTTCAGGGCACGACGAATCATGTCTTCACTGCTCAAACC
>NZ_JBFTMK010000532.1:0-3514 GCF_056396965.1 Pseudomonas sp. 05N434 | reverse complement strand
GCGGAGGCGATGGGATTCGAACTCATGGACCTGTTACAGTCGACGGTTTTCAAGACCGTTGCCTTAAACCACTCGGCCACACCTCCGTTTGCGTTGCGGGCGCCATAATACCTGAATGAAACACACTGTCAAACTCTCTGCATGGCTTGTTACAGAGCGTCTGTTATGATCTTTGCGACTGAACGTTTCAAACCAACAGGAGTGTCGCCATGCGCGAACAGGATTACGCAGTTAATAACAGCGTGCAGGCTGAGCAGCTAGAGGTTAGCCGCGTCCTGCGCAACACTTACGGCCTACTCGCTCTCACCCTCGCATTCAGCGGCGTGATGGCGTTTGTCGCACAGCAGATGCGTGTCGGTTACCCGAACGTCTTTGTGGTGCTGATCGGCTTCTACGGCCTTTTCTTCCTCACCAACAAACTCCGTGACTCGGCGTGGGGCCTGGTTTCTGCGTTCGCGCTGACCGGTTTCATGGGTTTCCTGCTCGGCCCGATCCTCAACCGTTACCTGGGCATGCAGGGCGGCGCGGAAGTGGTCAGCTCGGCCTTCGCGATGACCGCGCTGGTGTTCGGCGGCCTGTCGGCTTATGTGCTGATCACCCGTAAGGACATGAGCTTCCTGGGTGGTTTCATCACGGCCGGTTTCTTCGTGTTGCTGGGTGCGACGCTGGCGAGCTTCTTCTTCAAGATCAGCGGTCTGCAACTGGCGATCAGCGCAGGTTTCGTGCTGTTCTCCTCGGTCTGCATTTTGTTCCAGACCAGCGCCATCATTCACGGCGGCGAGCGCAACTACATCATGGCGACCATCAGCCTGTATGTATCGATCTACAACCTGTTCATCAGCTTGCTGCAGCTGTTCGGCATCATGGGCCGCGATGATTGATCGCCAGCCTTGAGTAAAAAACCCGCTTCGGCGGGTTTTTTATCGTCTGGGAATCGGGGTATCCACGTCTTTGCGAACCAAACAGCACTCACGCCATCGGTGGCAGCCGGCGTTTGATCGGGGTTTTCTTGACGATGGCGGTGTTGGTTTCGGCGTGGGTGTTGAGGCGGTCGAGGAGGGTGTCCAGTTGTTCCATCGAGCGCACATGCAGGCGGGCGATGAAGCAGTCGTCACCGGTGACTTTGTCGCACTCGGTGAATTCGGGAATCGCCTGAATCTGCCGCTCCACTTCCTGCAACTGGCCCGGCAACGGGCGGATGCGGACGATGGCCTGGAGTTGATAGCCGAAGCATTTAGGGTCGATTTCGACGGTATAGCCCTTGAGTACGCCGCGTTCTTCGAGGCGGCGCAGGCGCTCGGCAACGCTGGGCGAGGACAGGCCGCTGATCTGTGCCAGGGCTTTGAGCGAGCGGCGGGAGTCTTCCATCAACGCGCTGATCAGCACTTGGTCGATGTCGTCGGTCATGGCGAATCCCCTGTTAGGCAATCGGCTGGATAAGCCTTGATAAAAAAGGCAGATACCGAGTTTAGCCTGCTTTTTGCGCTGGAGAAGCCCCTCGGCGGATTGGCATACTTTGGCCTCAAACACAGGAGGTTGATGATGGACAGAACACTACGTCGCGGCTCATTCGAGATGACCGCCGCCATGCTGATTTCCGGGACCATTGGCTGGTTCGTGCTGGTGTCCGGGCAACCGGTGCTGGACGTGGTGTTCTGGCGCTGCGTGTTCGGTGCCGCCACCTTGTTGCTGATCTGCGCGGCGTTCGGCTTTCTGCGCCCTGGCATTTTGACGTCCACCACTTTCTTGTTGGCCGTACTGAGTGGTGTGGCGATTGTCGGTAACTGGGTGCTGTTGTTCGCGTCCTATTCGCGCGCCTCGATTGCCATCGGCACGGCGGTTTATAACGTCCAGCCGTTCATGTTGGTGGGGCTGGCCGCGCTGTTTCTCGGGGAGAAAATCACCCTGCAAAAACTGTTCTGGCTGGGCATTTCGTTTCTCGGGATGCTGGCGATTGTCAGCGCACATGGCGAGCAAGGCGAGGGTGGCAACGATTACCTGATGGGGATCGCTCTGGCGCTGGGTGCTGCCTTCCTGTACGCGATTGCCGCATTGATCATCAAACGCCTGACCGGCACGCCACCGCATCTGATCGCGTTGATCCAGGTCTGCACCGGCGTGCTGTTGCTCGCGCCCTTTGCGCACTTCTCGGCGATGCCGCAAGCGCCCAGTGCCTGGGCCAGCCTGGTGACCCTGGGTATCGTGCATACCGGCTTGATGTATGTGCTGCTCTACGGAGCAATTCAAAAGCTACCGACCGCCCTGACCGGCGCGTTGTCGTTCATCTATCCGATTGCGGCGATTTTCGTGGATTGGTTTGCCTTCGGTCATCGCCTGGAGCCGCTGCAATGGATCGGTGTCGCCGCGATTCTGCTGGCCGCCGCCGGGATGCAACAGGGTTGGGGCCTGAAGCTTCGGCGGGTGGCTACACAATAAACGGCCTCTCAGATGTTCCAGCGCGGTGCGGTTTTCGCCAGACGCTGGCGCATCTCGCCGATGTTCGCGGCCAATTGTCGGGTCAGCAATCGGTAGCCATCCAGTGGACTGTAGACCGGCATATCAAGCGTAGAGTCCAATAGCGGTTCGGCTGGCCGGCTGAGCCGTTGTGACGCGCCCGATTTCAATGCCCGGGCCATACCGATCAGTTGCACTCGGATCTGTCGGTGCTCGGTTTTCAATGCCGATTGCAGGTGGGCCATTGCCTCAGAGTCATCGGCATTCGGCCGGCTATTGCCGAGGATTTCCAGGATGCTGACGCACATCCGCAGGTTGCGCTGAATCGCATCGAGTTCGGTCATGGAAACCCGCACCTCCTTGGACACCGAGGGCATCAGTGAGCGCAGTTGCACCATGGCTGCGTTCAAGCGATTCATGAGCTTCAAGTGCTCGTCAGCGGCGACGGACTCGCCGTTGATGATACGGCCGTAGATTGCCGCGCAGTCGCGCAACGCATCGGCCAGGTTGTAGCGCCAGGAATACACCGCGTACAGCGGCAGGGCAAAGGAGAAAGCCAGTGCCAGGGCGATGCCGATCAGAATATCCACCCCGCGCCACAGGCCATCGGTGACCGGGTTGTCACCGTGCCCGGCAACGATAAACACGGTGATCGCCGACAGCAGCGCCGTATAACCACCCTTGCCGATGGCGTGGTACGAGAAAAACCCGCACACCACCGACATTGCGAAATAGGTCAGCCACGGCATCCCGAGCCAGGCCTGTTGCGCCACCAGCAACAAGCCGACACCGGCCCCGATCAAGGTGCCGATGGCTCGCTCGGCGGCTTTTTTGCCGATGTTACCGTGGTGCTGCAAACCGCCGATCACCACCAGCATGGTCACCGACGCCCATTCGCCATGGGGCAGATGGATGCCGGTGGTCAGCAGAATCGTCGCCAGCAACCCCAAGGAAACCCGCACCGCATGGATCAGTTTGGCGTGGCGGTAGCGCCGGTACGGGTCCAGCAATGGACGCAGTATTCGGCGCAACAGCGGCAGCAGTCGAAGGCCTTTGATGA
>NZ_JBFTMK010000531.1:3546-4943 GCF_056396965.1 Pseudomonas sp. 05N434 | reverse complement strand
AACCAACGTCGCGCCCGACAGCACCACTGAAACCTATGTCGCGCTCAAAGTGATGATCGACAACTGGCGCTGGGTCGGTGTGCCGTTCTACCTGCGTACCGGCAAGCGCATGAGCGTGCGCGACACCGAGATCGTCATTTGCTTCAAGCCGGCGCCGTATGCGCAGTTCCGTGACACCGAGGTCGAAGAATTGCAGCCGACCTACCTGCGGATCCAGATCCAGCCCAACGAAGGCATGTGGTTCGACCTGCTGGCCAAACGGCCGGGACCGGCGTTGAACATGGCCAATATCGAGCTGGGCTTTGCCTACAAGGATTTCTTTGAAATGCAGCCTTCCACCGGCTACGAAACCTTGATCTACGATTGCCTCACCGGCGATCAGACGCTGTTCCAGCGTGCCGACAACATCGAGAACGGCTGGCGCGTCGTGCAGCCGTTCCTCGACGCCTGGCAGCAGGATGCAACCGTGGAGAGCTATGCGGCCGGCGAAGACGGACCCAAGAACGCTGATGAACTGCTGACCCGCGACGGTCGCGTCTGGCACAGCCTCGGATGAGGGACGTCACGCAACAACCCATCCGTTTTCTGCTCAGTGACATGGACGGCACGTTGTTGCTGCCCGATCACAGCCTCAGCCAGCGCACCATCGATGCCGTTCGCGCCTTGCGTGACGCCGGCGTGCTGTTCAGCCTGGCCACCGGGCGTCCACCTAAAGCCATGTTGCAGCAGATCGAAGCCCTGGGCGTTGATCTGCCGACGGCGGCGTTCAATGGCGGCACCATCGTCAACCCGGATGGCAGTTTGCTGGTGGCGCATTATTTGCCGGCAACCGCAGCGCTGACGGCGTTGGCGCTGTTTGCCGATCAGCCGGACATAGAAGTCTGGGTGTTCAGCGGTGGTGACTGGCTGTTGAAGGACTCGAACGGCCCGATGGTCCCGCGAGAGCAACATGGCCTGGGTTATCCGCCGGTGGTGGTCGAGAGTTTCGAGCCTTGCCTGGCACGCATCGACAAGATCGTCGCTGCCAGCAGCAACACCGAACTGTTGATCGAGCTGGAGGCGCGGTTGCTGCCCAAGGTCGAAGGGCAGGCGCAGGTGTCGCGTTCGCAACCGGTCTATCTGGATGTGACGGCGGTGCAGGCCAACAAGGGCGCGGCACTGGCGACGCTGGCCGAGTTTCTCGGGGTGTYGCTGGAACAGACTGCCGCCATGGGCGACGGCGGCAATGACCCGGCGATGTTTCATCGTGCCGGGCTGTCGATTGCGATGGGGCAGGCGGAAGAGGCGGTGAAGCGTCAGGCCGACGTGGTGACCGGGGCCAATACCGAAGACGGCGCGGCCCAGGCGATCGAGCGATACATCCTGAGTTCAGTCTGAACCGCGTTATCGTTCTTCGC
>NZ_JBFTMK010000531.1:0-3534 GCF_056396965.1 Pseudomonas sp. 05N434 | reverse complement strand
AACCGTAGGAGCGAGGCTTGCCCGCGAAGGCGTCAGACCTGCCACCTCAAAGCCAATAGCTTACGGCGTACCAGCCAAGAACTCCCATCACCACGGTGTATGGCAGCGCCATCCACACCATCCGCCCGTACGACAGACGAATCAGCGGGGCAATCGCCGAGGTCAGCAGGAACAGGAACGCCGCCTGACCATTAGGCGTCGCCACGCTCGGCAGGTTGGTCCCGGTATTGATCGCAATCGCCAGGGTTTCAAAGTGCTCGCGGCTCATGTGGCCGGAGATGAATGCCTGTTTTACTTCGGTGATGTAAATGGTCGCGACGAACACGTTGTCGCTGATGGCCGACAGCAAGCCGTTGGCAATAAACAGCATGCCCGGCTGTTGGTCCGCCGGCAGCGTCAATACCCACTGGATCAGCGGCGCGAACAGCTGCTGATCGTGAATCACCGCCACCACGGCGAAAAATACCACCAGCAGCGAGGTGAACGGCATGGCGTCCTTGAAGGCGGTGCCGAGGCGGTGTTCGTCAGTGATACCGGTAAACGCGGTGATCAGCACGATCACCATCAAGCCGATCAGGCCGACTTCGGCGATGTGAAACGCCAGCCCGGCAATCAGAATCAGTGCCGCCGCCCCTTGAACCAGCAGCGCAGCGCGCTGACGCGAAGTACGCTCGGCGTTGTCTTCAGCGGCGTAGTTGGCCAGCACCGCACGCACGTTGTCCGGCAGCAGCGTGCCATAACCGAACCAGCGCAGTTTCTCCAGCAGTACGCAGGTCACCAGGCCCGCTGTCAGCACCGGCAACGACACCGGGGCGATCTTCAGAAAGAACTCGGCGAAGTGCCAGCCCATCTCATGGCCGATCAGCAGGTTTTGCGGCTCGCCAACCAGCGTGCAAACGCCACCCAACGCTGTGCCGACCGCGCCGTGCATCAGCAGGCTGCGCAGGAAGGCGCGGAATTGTTCGAGGTCGGCATGGTGCAATGTCGGCAGCTGCCGGTCATCGCCGAACTCACTGTCCTGACGCGGATCGTTGCCCGAGGCGACGCGGTGATACACCGAATAAAACCCCACGGCCGCGCTGATGATGACCGCGGTCACGGTCAATGCATCGAGAAACGCCGAGAGAAACGCTGACAGGAAACAGAACATCAACGCCAGCAGCGCCTTGGAGCGAACTCCCAGCAGCAGGCGCGAGAACAGAAACAGCAGCAGGTCCTTCATGAAGTAGATGCCCGCCACCATGAACATCAGCAGCAGGATCACCGGGAAGTTGTGCACCAGTTCGTCATAGAGCGCCTGGGGCGTGGTCATTTTCAGCAGCAGAGCTTCGATCAGCAGCAACCCGCCGGGCATCAGCGGGTAACACTTGAGCGCCATGGCCAGGGTGAAGATGAACTCCAGCACCAACAACCAGCCGGCCGCCACCGGACCGATCGTCCACAACACCAGGGCGTTGAGAATCAGGAATCCGATAATGCTGGCTTTGTACCAGCGGGGTGAATGCCCAAGAAAATTGTGTGCGAAGGCCTGGGCCATTGAGCCGGACATCGGCTACTCCTTGTATTAAGAAGCGCGCAACTTGCCGTAAGCGGAAGGGAAGATCAAGTGCAGGGAACTAGGGTTGATAGCGGGCGACGACGGCGCGGTAGTTGCCATCCAGTGAATAGCCGCCGACGACGATGCAACCATCGGCCTGCACAGCCAATGAAGTGGCGGTGTCCGGGCCTCGACTCAGGCGTGTGCGGACCCAGCCCATGCCATTGGCGAAGCTGCGATCCAGCGCCCCATTGGGTAAGTAGCGAGCGAGAATGAAATCGCCTTCGAGCCCGCCGCCCGTCGCTCCGACCGTCAGTACACAGTCGTCCGGTTGTATCTGGGCGGCGGTCCACTGGCAGCCGCTGTGGCTGATTTCCAACAGTTGTGGCTGGCCGCTATTGCAATGCATGTCAGGTCGGCCATTGCTGTGAACGTTCAGGGCGAGGCAGTGCATCGGGTCGCGACTGCTGCCAAAACAATGCAAATCACCATTTTCGTGCTGGACGATCTGGCAGACCTGGGCACTCTGACCCCAGGCCTTGAAGGTCATGAAGCCATCCACGGCGAAGCCGTCATCCAACTGGCCATCGGTGTGATAACGCGCCAGCAAACCTTCCTCGGGGAAATTGATCGATCCGCCCACCAGGATTCGGCCGTCATGTTGCACCATCAGACTGTTCAGCCAGGTGTTCATCAATAAGTGCCGGACCATGACAAAGCCACGACCGTTGAAGGTGCTGTCCAGCGAGCCGTCGGCATTGAGCCGAATCAGCATGCCGACGTGATCGGCCAATTCAAAGTGATGATTGGCCAGCAGCAGGATTCGACCATCGTCCTGCACGCAGATATCACAGGCCTCGGTACCCGGCACGCCGGGTGGTAACCAAGCGTCGCGAGCGCCTTCGGAAAGCTTCCCCGGCAGGCGCACCACGCAGCGGCCGTGCTCACCAAAACCCTGTATCGGACAGCCCCGTTGATCAAACATCGCCAGGGCGGGCAGCGTACGATGAGCATTTTCGTAGTGCAGGCCGGCCACCAGAATGTTCCCGTCGGCCAGCACCCGCACTGTGCCCGCCATGGCCTCGTAGCCGTGGGCGAATTGCCCGATGACGCTGCCTTGTTTGCCGAAGGCCAGATCCGCCGAACCATCCTCACGCAGGCGGGCCAGGCCAAAGCGGCTGCCACCTGGCGTGCCGACCTTGGCTGCCGCCAGTATTCGGCCGGTGTGGTCAATCGCCACGCCATTGATCCTGCTGGAAGTACTGCCGGCGAAATACACTTGAGTCTTGCCGCTGCCGGCGAAATGGCTATCGAGTTGCCCGGCGTCTTTCACCGCTGCCGGTATGGCAAAAGCAGTCTGGAGTGACATGCACGCATCTCCTTGCCAGTCGTCCTTGTCCGGGTGCCCGGAGGTTGACTGCATGAGAAGAACATTCAATCCCTGAATGCGATGATGCGCAACTGCCATTACGCTCGGGAGGAGCGGCGTTTTGTGCCAGAACAGTGTCTTCTCGAACCACTGACAAGCCTGCCAAGTAATCTGGCGGCTAGAAGTTGGAAAACGAAAATGGCGTTATGCAGCTGACCGTAGAAACCGTCAACTAAGGAGAAGAAGGGACGCGGATTACCGGGCGGTAATCCGCGAAAAAGATTAATGCGGCATGGACCACGATTGCAGTGTGTAACCTTCCTCGCTCAGCTCGGCGCGGGCTTGTTCCAGCAAGTGTGCAAGTTGCTGTGGATCGGAATAGGCACTGCTGGGGATTTGTTTGCTGCTGATGCGAGTGTTAGTGCGATCAATGATGGCCAGGCTGAGCTCACCATTACCGTCTTGTGGGGCCCAGGCCACGCATTGAAAGGGTTGGAATGCGCGGTCGGCAATCAAAAGAGCTTCGTTGATACGGAGCGGGGCGTTCATGGGGTCTTCTCTCTGTGTGCCCAATCAAGTGATGTGCCGTCGGTTGGGCTTACCGTTCGGCTGGTTACTTGTACTGATG
>NZ_JBFTMK010000530.1:0-3535 GCF_056396965.1 Pseudomonas sp. 05N434 | reverse complement strand
GCCTTGTACGAGGTGGGCTGCAGCAGCGGTAGGAGCGCCCGTCTCTTTCCGGAAGAAAGAGACGGGCGCAGGTTGGCGCAAGGAAATGGCCAAGCGGATAGGTTGCTGCAGGGCAGTTATGAAAGGGGATGAGTTGCCGCAGTGGGCGCACTGGTAAAAGTAGGCATCCATCACATCGCTGTGACCGTGCGAGCTACCGGACGCTAATCGCACTTTGGGAGAACCACCACGGTGTGGCGTAGCCTTAAAGGTTCTGGCTACCTGGGAGCCGCTAACGGCAGCGCTTTGAGGCTTCTTTTTATCGCCCGCGTATGGCTGGGTCAACCGAGTTGCGCGCAGTCCATTGCGCCAATCGGCGATGCTGGAAGGCGTTGGTCGTTAGTGATATTGGGTGGACATTTAGCCGTTTGTCGTCTTTTTAATGTGAACCCCTGCGCGTGGGAATGTGAAGTCATCCCATGCGCAGGGGCTCGGTCGGAAAACCTAGAGCGAGGCTGATAATGGTCCGAAGAAGCGTGAGTGTCATGCTACAGCGTGGGGGACCAAGCATGTCGAGACAAGGGGGGAGAGGGTTATCAATAGCTGTTCCACGTGGGTACGCCACGGGCAAAGCTACCGAGATGACTCCACTTATTGCCGCGGTCTTCGACGTAGTGGTTCGTGACTTGGTTCTTTAAGTACTTGGTGACCACCGGATAAAGACCCAGATATTCTTGTCCCTGGAAGCTCTGGTTTTCAGAGTCCAACAGCGGAAGGATGGCGACCCGGCCAGGCTTGTGGCCGTCGAAGAACCCTAACTCCCAGGGCATCCATTTCGAGTTGGAAGAGTTTTCAGTGGCGATATACATCATGGAGCTTGAGTGCTTCATGCGGTCTCGGAGGATGGCAGCTGTCTCCTTGTCCACCGAGCTGCGGTCCAGTTGCCGGTCGACAACCCAGTCCACATAGACGCGCATTCCCTGCTTTTGCAGGAGGATCATCACCCCCAGAACAAGGTCCGAATCGTCGGTGGAGTGTGACAGGAAGATGTCGAACTCCTCGTATGATTTGTAGTTTTCCATTGTTGCGGTCAGAACAGCTTTTGCAGTGCGATATCCACGAGCGCCGGCCGCAGCGGCACGCGCCTCGCTTTTGGTAAAAAAAGCCATATTAAGTACTTCTGGTATGGGTTACTGATTGATGGCGTTTTCGATCCAGGTCGCCAAGTTGTCCCTAATATCGCCATAGGCATCGCTATAGTTGGGCTCATACACAAGGGGCTTAACGATCTGGCCGCTTTTGTTCTTGAAGCTGAACTGATTAAAAGGGTTGGTCCCCATTGTCCCGAAGCCATTGCGGGGGCAATTCAGGCGGTGGATATGAACGCCCACCACTGCCTTGCCCAGCTCCCAGGCTCGCTTGATTTCGTACTGGACCCATGGACGGTTGGCGGTCTGGCTGCCGATCAGCACCACTAAGCAAGATTTTCCGTTCAGGTTCTGGTCGATCCAGTTTTTCACGCCTTGCTCAGTGCGTTTGATCTGTTCCCACGTGTTAGGGCTGACGGGCTCATCGCCTTCCAGCGCACCCATTCGGCGGATCTGCTGCACTCGCATCACATCGTTGTCGAAGTGAAAGCTATAGAAAACCTTGCGTTTCATCCCTAACCCCCAAGTTTCTTAATGATGGACAGAATCTGCCGTTCGATTTTGGCCCGATTAGCTGCGGGGTCCGCGAGTTGCGCCACCTCCGCTTCAAGCCAGGGATAATCGGAGAAGTGGTTAGCTGGATCCGCAAGCATCTCGTCTGCCAGAGCCTTCGCCATGTAACCGGTAGTTCCAATGGGCAGTGCTACGACGCCTTTCTCCTGAGCAATTTCGAATTCCTTATGTACGCCGTCGGCGTTAACGACGCTGCCGTCCTTAACCTTGTTGCCGAAAATGAAGAGGGCTATGCCGGAAAGCCCAATCATGCGGTGCCTGTATTCATGCCACAGATCGGGCAGGTCTTTGCCATTCGAGGCCACCTGCGGGAACGGCCGCATGATGAGTTGATCCTCTGAGTACTTTTCCGGTTTGGAATAAATGGCATCGAGAGCACCGTTGATGACCGCGCTCCCGATTCCCCAGCCAAATCCATTGACGACTCTGTAACCCCCTTTCACCAAGGATGCAGAAAGGGAGTGCACGAAATTCAGGGCATCCTGCTTGTCCCAGGCACCGTACTCTTCGGCGCTACCGGAAATGAAGATGGTCTTCTTGAGGAAGCGGCTCTCGATCTCCTTCAAAATCACCGGTATTTCATTGTAATCGTCGATCAGAAGTGCCTGAATGCCAAACCGCAGCAGGTCGCGAACATGGTGCTCCTGTCGGCGCCGCCGATACTTCGCGGACTCTTCGTCCTCCTTCCCTTGCAGCTCAGCAGGCTCCTTGCGAAGGAAGCAGTAGTGGGTTCGCCGATAATCGTCCGGCACGTGCAGTCTACTGAGCACGTAATCCAGGTTGGGGTCCGTGAAACTGAAGCCTATGAACAGGAATGTCTTAGAAATCAGATCCCCACTCAGGGTTGTTACAAAGGCTTCGTGGCTCTTGTGATATTTCTCGTATTGAGACTTATAGAGAATGGCAGCACCTGGCGACGACACGTCACCGTGCATTTTGTAAACGACGGCGTCACGCTTGGGGCGAGTGGTAACTAGGTCGTCTGTTTTGCGTTTGATATCCGCGACGCGGTAGTTCTGCTTGAGGCTATCTTCTATCAGAGTGTCGTAGTTGGTCGTCCAATACGTTCTGATCGGAAGTCGGGAGATAATGTCGTGAGCTTCGGAGGGTTCTGCCTGCTCCGAGAATTCTTCAAGGATTTTTCGGGCCAGGCCGTTCGAGCTGTTTTTCTGGTTGACATGGTATTGCGCAACCGAAATCAGGTCGTGCTCCAGCTCAACCTTAAGACCCAGTTCTTCGGCGATTTCACTGAGCAGCTCGCTCCAGTTGACGAAACCGCAGCTTTTAGAAAGGCCCGCGCCGGCAAACACAGCGGCCCCCCCATTCTCAATGTCCTTCACATACGTTCTGATGAACGCTTCAATTTCGGCTGAAAACTTACCGGTCATACCCGGATACTTCCCTGTAATTGGCCAGTAGCCATCATACGGGGAGAGGGGGGGGTGTCAATGCAGCCAGGGGGTTATTAAGCGTCCACCGATCTGGCAAGTAACTATGCGAGCTTCCGGGCGCGAATCGCACTCGGGGTGAACCGCACACGGTGTGGCGTAGCCTTAAAGGTTCTGGTTACCTGGGTTGCTGTCAACGACAGCGCTTTGCCCGATCTTTTTTACGTCGGTGAATAACTTGGGTCAAGGCCCGAATTTTCGGTAGTTCTGCGGCTGTGGATGCAATTATCCACCGGTGGAAATCAGTGGTTTTTCACAGACAGATGCATGGGGTTTAGATTTTTTAAGTGAGGTCCCTTTAAGCAGGGAGGCTATGCCTCCCTGCTTAAAGGGACCCGGCTTTAAAATCGGTAACCAGAGGCCTCGTGGTCCTACATCGATGTTGGT
>NZ_JBFTMK010000529.1:0-3543 GCF_056396965.1 Pseudomonas sp. 05N434 | reverse complement strand
CCGGATTGCCAGATCGACATCGTCCTGCACCAGATTTGACACCGAGTCCGACAACGTCAGTGCGACGTACAGTTCCGGGTGCAATGTACTGAATGTCTCAAGCCAGTCATTTAAAAGATTGCGGCCAAAATCGGCGGATGCGGATATCCGGACCTTGCCACGCACCTCTGTTTGACTGGCTTGAAGCCCAGCTTCCGCCTCATCGATAGCCCGCAATGCGACCCAGCATTGCTGCAAATAAAACCGACCTTCTTCCGTGAGGCGCAACTGGCGCGTTGTGCGATCAAACAACTTGGTGCGCAGCGCCGCCTCAAGCTTGATAAGTCGCGCGCTGGCCGCGGCCGGCGACAGCGCCAGTTTGCGCCCTGCGGCAGACAAGCTGCCGAGTGCTGCCGCTTCGACAAACAAACGCATGTCGCCCAATCGGTCAGTAGCCATATTCAATTCAAATTTGATGGTTCATCAAATGGTAGACCAATTATCAAATCCGTAGCAATTCATCACACTCACGTCTCCCATTCCTCTGAGCACAGGTCATGACCAGCAAATCGCAATTTGAAAATGGCTCTTTCACGACATCGGGCAATACCGAATACCTCACTACTGGGCGTCTCCCATTGGCGGCCCTGTTGGCGCTGACAATGGGGAGCTTTATCGCCACCGCCAACGAAACGGTGCCAGCAGGACTTTTGCCGCAAATCGCCGAGGCATTTGGTGTGTCGCAAGCGTGGGCTGGTCAGATGGTGACCCTATGTGCGCTGGGCTCAGGGTTAGCGGCTATTCCATTGACTCTCGCGTTGCAGGGCTGGCGTCGGCGCTTGGTGCTATTACTGGCTGTCGGGGTGTTTTGCGCCTGTAATGCGGTGACCGCCCTGTCGCCCTGGTTTTCATTGACGCTGGCTGCCCGCTTCGTGGTGGGTATCGCAACCGGTCTGGCCTGGAGCCTGCTGGCCGGCTATGCCAGACGATTGGTCGCCCCACAGCAGCACGGTCGCGCAATGGCGCTGGCCATGCTCGGCATCCCTTTGGCACTTGCCCTAGGCGTACCGCTAGGTGCCTGGCTCGGCAAGCTGCTGGGATGGCGTTGTGTGTTCGGGACTCTCTCAGGACTCAGCCTTTTGCTGATGGCCTGGATATATCTGAAAGTGCCTGATTATCCCGGACAACGCTCCGATCGACGCTTGCCGCTACGCAGGGTCCTGCAAACCCCGGGCGTGCGGCCCGTGCTGGCGGTGGTCATGCTCTGGATCCTGGCTCACTACACCCTCTATACCTATATTGCTGCGTTCCTGGCTTCTGTTGGATTGGCCGATCAGATAGATCGGGGCCTCCTTTCATTCGGTATTGCGGCCTTGTTCGGTCTATGGATGATCGGCACGCTGATTGATGACAGGCTTCGGAGTCTGGTACTGCTCAGCCTGACAGCATTCATCCTGGTTTCGTTTGCCCTGGGCCTGGGTGACCTGCCCGTCAGTGCGATCTATATCGGCATCGTCCTGTGGGGGATGAGCTTCGGTGGTGCGCCAACCTTATTGCAAACCTCCTTGGCTGATGTTGCCAGTGACGGCGCTGATATTGCGCAATCAATGTTGGTGACCGTCTTCAATCTGGCGTTTGCAGGAAGTGGTGTGATCGGCGGCATTTTCCTGGAAACATGGGGGGCAGGTGCTATTCCCTGGGTAGCGCTGGCATTGTTGCTACCAGCGCTGTTGATTGTTTCGATAGCCAAGGGGCATGCTTTCAGGCGTTAACTACTGCCGAGGAGTTGAGGATTTATCAACCCTAAGAGGGTGGGCAGAGGTGATCATTGAGGCTTCATTTGATTTGGCCTTGATACACCCTTGGTTTAAGGGCGATCCCTTCAATGAGCCTCCGTAGTTGTGCTCGCGATCGCCCTCGTGATGAGCAAGTGACCGATCTCTACCTATAAACGCGGTCAGCTGCTGGTCGATTTCTATCCGCGAAAGGCTGTTTCTGGTGGCTTTCTGCCTATCACGACTGACGGAGATCGACCCGTTTTCTGCCTTTCAGCATAGGCAGCTATGGCTCAGCATCAAACCGCACAAATCTTCTAAACGTTCTTTTCAAAAGCGCGGTAATTTAGTCGCCCGCACAGTTCAAAGCTGAACCATACCTCTGGAGCCTTCCGTGGATAAACGCAACTGGATTGAGCTGTCCCAGGATGCCGATACCGGGATTGAATCGATTCGTGCCCATTTTCAGGGGCATGCCTACGATCCGCACTGGCATGACAGTTTTCTGGTGGGGGTCACCGAACAGGGGGTGCAGCAGTTCAATTGCCGACGCGTTCGCCATCTTAGTACGCCGGGCAAGGTATTCATGCTGGAGCCGGGGGAAATCCACGATGGGCATGCGCCGACCGAGGAAGGGTTTACCTATTCCATGCTCTACCTCGATCCGCACTGGCTTGAACGGGAGTTGCATGCGTTGTTCGAGCACGCGCCAGCCGATAGTCAGCCGGGCTTTGCCGACACCCTGAGCCAGGATCCGGGCCTGGCCACTGCCATTTATCAAGCCTTCCACGTGCTCCATGAGGGTGACTTGCGCATCGTGCGCCAGAGCGCCATCGATACCTTGTTGGGGGCGCTCACTTGCCACCTTGATTGGCGCAAGCGGCAGGCCTTTGATCCGCGTCTGCCGTTGGTGGCCCAGGTTGCGCGTGACTATCTGCATGCCCATGTCTACGAGGACATCGGGTTGGATGATCTGGCTCAAGCCTGTGGTGTTGATCGCTTTCGCTTGACGCGGGCCTTCAAGGCAGCCTTTGGGCTGGCGCCTCATGCTTATCTGATCCAGCTGCGCCTGGCCAAGGCGCGGCAGCTACTGGCGCGGGGCGAGTCGCCGGCGCAGGTGGCCAGTGCTCTCGGGTTCTCCGATCAAAGCCATATGGGGCGCTGGTTCCGCCGTGCCTACCAGCTCACGCCAGCGGACTACCGCAAGCGCTGCTCAAACCTTCCAGACTGAATCCCGCTGACCCGCGACCATGGCCTCCTATCTGATCAAGGAGTCCATGCCATGTCTTTTTCGCTGTTCCTTTCTGCGCCTTCGATGTGTCCTCAGGGAGTCTGAGCCATGGAATCGTTGTTGCCTTTCCTGCTGTTTGCGTTCGTTGCCTCGATCACCCCGGGGCCGACCAATATTCTGGTGCTGAGCCACAGTTCGCGGTGGGGGCTAGGTGCCACGCTACCCCTCATTTTTGGCGCATGCGTGGCGGCGGCGCTGATTGTGTTTGCCGTCGGGCTCGGCGTGGGCGAGACGCTGCTGCGGTTTCCGCGAGTGCAGCAGGCGATGGCCTGGGCCGGGGTGTTCTGGTTGAGTTGGCTGGCCTGGCAGATCTTTCAAAGCGCGCCGCCGTCCCTGAACCCGACTACCCCGCGCGACGAGGGCCTGAGTGTGTTCGGTGCCGCCACCCTGCAATTGCTCAACCCCAAAGTCTGGATGATGGCGGTGGCGGTGGTGAGCGTGTTTGCCGGTGGCGGCGACAAGACCATGCGGCTGGTGTTGTTGTCGCTGGTGTTCCTG
>NZ_JBFTMK010000528.1:0-3548 GCF_056396965.1 Pseudomonas sp. 05N434 | reverse complement strand
GCGCTTGTCAGCGATGCCGACCTTGGCCAGCAGGGCTTCGGCGACTYCGATGGCCTCGGCCTTGCTCTGACCGAGTACGCGGCGCGGGGCCTCGATGATGTTGTCGAGCACGGTCATGTGCGGCCAGAGATTAAAGTTTTGAAACACAAAACCGATCTCGCTGCGCAGGCGATTGATCTGCTTGCCGTCGGCAGCGACCAGTTCGCCGTTCTTGGCGGGCTTGAGCTTGAGTTCTTCGCCAGCTACCAGGATCTGGCCCTGGTGCGGGTTTTCCAGCAAGTTGATGCAACGCAGGAACGTGGACTTGCCGGAACCGGAGGAGCCCAGGATCGAGATCACGTCGCCGTCGCGGGCGGTCAGCGAGATGCCTTTGAGCACCTCAAGCTGTCCGTAGCGTTTGTGCAAGTTGCGGATTTCAAGCGCGGGCGTGGCCTCAGCCATGTGCGTTCCTCATAGTGTGTTGCGCTCCTGCTGTTGGTCGCCTTCCTGGCGAGGCGGCCAAGCTAGCATAGCGTTCGAATGGCAGCCAACAGCGCTCGGGACGGTAAACGGATGGCGTGTGGCAGGTTGTCGCATCGGTACAGCAGACTGTCGCGCTGCTATCAACCGAACAGCCGTTTGAACCCGATGTGGTCCGGCTGTCCCGTAAAAAAAGGCGCGATGTTGCCAGCTTTGGCGGGGTGTTGGAAGCGCTAACCGGCCAAACGTTCCTGATCTGCACTTTTATTGTGCGCGCCTGCCTTTTTGGGTGTGTTTCCGGTGCATGGATTCGTTCCTGAAGTGGGTGGCAAGGTAACGCTCTGGCTAAATGCCATTAATCTCAATGACTTGCGATAAGCGCTCCATCGGCGCACAGGCCGCGTATACCGGGGGCGTGAAACATTTTGGCGCAATTATTGCGTGCAGAATAAGGAACACTCTGTTGGATTCTTTTTACGAGAAGGGATTTTCAGGCAGGGTGGACTGAATCGATTTCCAGGCAAAGGTAGTTTCAATGAGCAGTACGCAAAGCTCCAATGGCCTCGAACAGGGGCTCAAACCGCGTCATGTGACCATGCTGTCGATCGCCGGGGTTATCGGTGCCGGCCTGTTCGTCGGCTCCGGCCACGCCATCGCCGCTGCAGGCCCGGCCGTGTTGTTGGCCTACGCTGCCGCCGGTGCGCTGGTGGTTCTGGTCATGCGCATGCTCGGCGAGATGGCCGTTGCATCGCCAGATACAGGCTCCTTCTCGACGTATGCCGATCGTGCGATCGGTCACTGGGCCGGTTTCACCATCGGCTGGCTCTACTGGTGGTTCTGGGTTTTGGTCATCCCGCTGGAAGCTAACGCTGCGGCGACCATTCTGCATGCCTGGTTCCCGAACGTGGCGATCTGGGCCTTCACCTTGGTCATCACGTTACTGCTGACGGTGACCAACCTGTTCAGCGTGAAGAACTATGGCGAGTTCGAGTTCTGGTTCGCCCTGGTCAAAGTCGTGGCGATCATCGGCTTTATCGGTCTGGGCATTCTGGCGATCTTCGGCCTCCTGCCCACCAGCCAGGTCAGCGGTGTGTCGCACCTGTTTGACACTCAAGGCTTCCTGCCAAACGGCATGGGCGCGGTGCTCGGCGCCATTCTGACCACCATGTTTTCCTTCATGGGCACCGAGATCGTGACCATTGCGGCCGCGGAATCGAAGAACCCTGGCCAGCAGATCTCCAAGGCCACCAACTCGGTCATCTGGCGGATTGGCTTGTTCTACCTCGTCTCCATTTTCATCGTTGTGGCCTTGGTGCCGTGGAACGACCCGATTCTGGCCAGCGTCGGTTCCTACCAGACCGTGCTGGAGCGCATGGGGATCCCGAATGCCAAGCTGATCGTTGATATCGTGGTTCTGGTCGCGGTCACCAGCTGCCTGAACTCCGCGCTCTACACCGCTTCGCGGATGATGTTCTCGCTGGGCAAACGCGGCGACGCGCCGGCCGTTTCCCAGCGCACCAATAGCAGCGGCACACCTTACTGGGCCGTGATGCTGTCGACCGCTGCGGCATTCCTTGCAGTCTTCGCCAACTACGTGGCCCCGGCTGCCGTGTTCGAATTCCTGCTGGCCAGCTCTGGCGCCATCGCGTTGCTGGTGTACCTGGTGATCGCRWTTTCGCAACTGCGYATGCGCAAACAGCGCATGGCYCGYGGTGAAAAAATCGCCTTCAGCATGTGGCTGTTCCCGGGTCTGACCTACGCGGTGATCGTATTCATCATCGCCGCCCTGACCATCATGCTGTTCCAGGAAGCGCATCGCGTGGAGATCCTCGCGACGGGTCTGCTGAGCGTGTTGGTGGTGGCTGCCGGTTTGTTTGTGGCGCGTCGTCGCAAGCTGCAGAAACTGGGCGCTGTGGTGCTGAGCTGATCCGTACCGCGTAACGCAAAACGGCCGCTGTCAGTGATGACACGCGGCCGTTTTCAGTTCTGAAGAGGAGGAGTGTTTACTCGCCCTTTTCTTCCTGCGCATCCAGCGACTGACGATAACTGTCCAGCGCATCACCAAAGTCAGTGATGAATTGCGGATCGGTCAGCCAGGCCTGGGCGGTATCGCGGTCCATGCCATCGGCCCACATGCGGTAGTCGATCAGCATGTCGGCGGCCAGGTGTGTGGCGGCCATGGCTTCGTTGTCGGCGTTTTCCATGTCCAGCAGTTCTGGATGGTCGCTGATAATCCCGGCAAGGTTCGACAGCAGGGTCAGCAGCATGTCGTTGCGGCTGGTGGCTTCGGCGTCACGCATTTTGCTGAACATCGCCAGGGTGTATTCCGGGATCGGCTCGCCGATCTCACCCAGGTCATCATTCAGATCGGCAGGCTTTCTGCCGACCATGCGGATTTGTTTGGCTTTGGCTTTTGCGCGTTTGGCGCGTTTCTGTTGCTTATTCAGGGATGCCATGGGAACTCAGTGGGTTTTCTGTTGGGTTTGGGCCGCGATGGCGTCGGACGCCGCCACGTAATCAGCCTGGAAGGCCGGCGATTCGATCCACGCCAGTGCACCGGCCTCGTCGGTCTCGGTGGACCATTGGCGGTATTCGATCAGCGCCGCGAGGATGAAGTCCATCGCGCCTTCTTCGCCTTCCTGTTCGTACACCAGCTCCAGCAGCGGGTCTTCAAGGAAGGCTGTGCACATTGCCTGCTGGCTGGACTTTTCGGCGTCGATCATTTTTTTGAACAATTCGGTCAGGTCCACCGATTCGAAGTCGATGCGATCGTCGTTCGGGTCCAGCTCGACCGGCGCGGCGACCCGCTGGGTGCGGTTCTGCTTGGCCTTGGCTTTGGCGCGGGAGGCGCGTTTGTTCTGCTTGTTGGCGGAGGCCATGGGCGTCATTCCGTAATTCGTTGAGAGGGTGCATCAATCAGTTGCGTGGCACTCGCCGCCCGGGTGTATCGGGGGCCAGCTCGCCGGTCTGCAGCCAGGACAATGCAATGGGCCATAGTGTGGCTTGGTATGCGCTGCGAAAAAAGGCGAAATGTCCGACTTCTTCTTCGCCGATGTCCTCAGGTGTGATTCTCAGGTGGGTATTTGTAC
>NZ_JBFTMK010000527.1:0-3549 GCF_056396965.1 Pseudomonas sp. 05N434 | reverse complement strand
GGTATTGGGCGCTCCCGATTTTGCGTTGATCACCCTCAGTGAGTTCGCCGAACAAGCCACCCGCATCGGCCGAGTGGCGCAATTGCCGGTCATTGCCGACGCCGATCACGGCTACGGCAACGCGCTCAATGTCATGCGCACCATCGTCGAACTCGAACGCGCCGGCGTGGCCGCCCTGACCATCGAAGACACTCTGCTGCCGGCGCRATTCGGTCGCAAGTCCACCGACCTGATCACGGTCGCCGAAGGTGTCGGCAAGATCCGCGCGGCGCTGGAAGCCCGGGTCGACTCGGAAATGGCGATCATCGCCCGCACCAACGCAGGGATCCTGCCGGTCCAGGAAATCATCAGCCGCACCCAGCATTACCAACAGGCCGGGGCCGACGGGATTTGCATGGTGGGCGTGCAGGATTTCGATCATCTGGAACAGATCGCCGAACACCTGAGCGTACCGCTGATGCTGGTCACCTACGGCAACCCGCTGCTGCGCGACGACAAACGCCTGGCCGAATTGGGCGTGCGAGTCACCATCGACGGCCATGGCGCCTACTTCGCAGCGATCAAAGCCACTTATGACAGCCTGCGTGAACAGCGCCAGATCTTCACCCAGGCCTCCGACCTGAACGCCACCGAACTGACGCATACCTATACGCAGCCGGAGGACTACATTCGTTGGGCGGAAGAGTTCATGCGCGTTAAAGAATGACGGCACAAGCGCCCTCACCACAGCGCTCGCGCGTCTGTGGTGAGGTTGAGGTCAAGCCATGTGCGCTTCTTTCGATTCGACCTCCGGCGTCACTTCAAACCGATCCGCCAGAAACGGTGTGATATCCAGCGGCAACGGCTCGTTATTCACCAGTTTGTCCAGCACCACGCCGGTAATCGCCGAGGTCAGGATGCCGGTGCGGAAATGTCCGCAGGCATTGAGATAACCCTGCACGCCTTTCATCGGCCCGAGAATCGGCAGTTCGTCCGGCGAACCAGGACGTAACCCGGCCCAGCAACGTTTCAGGTTGATGTCGGCGAGCGCAGGAATGCAGCGCACCGCGCCTTGCACCAGACCGCTGATTTCAGGGTAGGTGGTGGTCACGTCGAAACCTTTGTCTTCGGTGGTGCTGCCGATCAGGATTTCGCCATTGTCTTTCTGCGCCACGTAACAGTCGCTGGTGGTCAGGCAACCGCGCAGGATCTTCGGCATGCGCTCGGTCAGCAGGATCTGGCCCTTCACCGGTTTCACCGGAATGCGAATGCCGGTGGCATGCTCGCTGAGGTCGGCGGCCCACGCACCCGCAGCGTTGATCAGCGTATCGCAACGGAACACACCGGCCTCGGAGGTCTGCACGCCAGTGACCTGCGAGCCGTGGTGCAGCACCCCGGTGACGTTGGTGTTGAAATACAGGTCCACACCGTTTTGCCGCGCGCCTTCGGTGTAGGCATCGGCCAGGCGGAACGGGCTGACCTGATGGTCGCAGAGAAACTCCAGCGCCCCCCTCGCCTCATGGCTGACACTTGGCTCGGCTTCGCGCAGTGCCGCTTGATCGAGCCAGCGCACCTGATCCGCCAGGTGCGGAATGCACGCCACGATGTGCTCGGCGTAGAGCCGGTCTTCATCGTCGTAGATCACGAATTTCAAGCCGGTCTTCTCGAACTTGAAATCCATCCCGTGATTGTCCTGCAGCTCCCGGTGCAAATCCGGGTACATCGCGTTGGACTGCAAGGCTAAATCGAAGAACGACTGCGGCAGGATATGCGGCGTGCTGGAGTCCACCGCCACCGCCGCACCCTGGGCTTCGCGCTTGCGATTGGCCGACATCATGCGGAAGAAAATCACCCCGCAGCCCAAGCCCACCGACTCACCGATCGCCCACAAGCCACCGGCCGAAGCACGGGTCGCGTTGCCGGGTCGCTTGGCGTCGATCAGCGCGACTTTCAGGTGTTTGCGCTTGGATAACTGATAGGCGCAGGACGCCCCGATCACACCGCCGCCGGCGATGATCACGTCGTAGAACTTACTCATGGCTTGCAGCCTCCGTGCCGACAGACTGGAATGCTGAAAAAGGAATCGGGTCGACGGGAAAGCGCGGTCGCAACCAGCCCACATCTTGCCGCCCGGTGGCTTCGCGCAAACGGTCGGTGCAATAACCGACGCACATCCGCCCCTGACAGTCGCCCATGCTCACGCGGGTACGCATTTTCAGGCTGGCCAGGTCTTGCACACCCTGCTCCAGCGCCCGATCGATGTCGGCGCGGGTCGCGTGCTCACAGCGGCAAATCACCGTGTCGGCGACCGGCAATGCGGTCTGCCCGGCACCGCGTTCGGTGTAACGGTCGACGGCGGCGCGAAAGCGCACGATGGACTTGAGTTTCGACAGGTAGCGGTCACGTCTGACCCGCGCCAACTCCGCATCCAGCACGTCACGTTGCAGCAGGATCGACACTGCTGCGATTCGTCCCGCAAGCATGGCCGCCTCGCCTCCGCGAATTCCGCCCATGTCACCGGCCAGATGCACATGGGGTTCGCTGCTTTGCTGCCAGACATTGGCGCTGGCCCGCAGGTAGCCGTCATCGCTGAAGCCGTGGTCCAGGCCCATTTGCTGGCTGAGTTGAGTGCGAGGAATGAAGCCATAGCCGACCGCCAGGGTCTGCGCGGCAATCCGTTCGGCGCGGCTCAGGTCTGGCTCCCAGGTGCTGGAGTACGGCGCAACGGTCACTGATTTCAACTCTTCCTCGCCTTGAGCCTCGACCACGCCCCAGCCATAGTGCATGGGAATGCCGTGCAGTTTCAGGTACGCGAGCATGCTCAAACCGTCGAGGAACAACTGCGGCTTGTTCAATAGCGCGAGGCTTTCCCGGGCGATCTTGCCGAACGCGCACGCCTCGTAGACTCCGGCGACGCTCACCCCCGAAGCGTGTAGCTGGCAGGCCACCAGCGGCAACAGCGGACCGGTACCAGTAATCACCACCGGCCCCTGGGGTTGAACGACGCCGCTCTTGATTTGCAGTTGCAAACCACCCAGCAGAATCACCCCAGGCAAGGTCCAGCCGGGGAACGGTACGCTGCGCTCATGGCAACCGGCAGCCAACAGCAGCTGCGGGTATTGGACCTCCTGCAAATGCTCATTGACGTCCAGCACCACCAACGCCCGGGTACCTTCGGCGCCGACCACGCGGTGGTTCAAGCGCACGTCGATCAGGCCCGACTGCTCGTGGAATTCTCCATGCAGTTTGGCCAGCACTTCCGAATAGCGCGGCCCCAGGTAATCCAGTTGCACGTTATCGCGCAAGGGGCCGCGATAGACCACCCCGCCAAGACGCGAAGCCTCTTCGAGCAAGGTACAACGCACACCATGGCGCGCCAGTTCAATGGCCGCGGCCATACCCGCCGGCCCGCCGCCGACGATCACCGGTTGCAGGCTCATCAAACCTCCTGCCCGGCGATACGGTTGACCCGGGTTTCGATGCGCATGCCCTCACGCACGATCGTCTGGCAGGCACGCCGTTTGTGCCGGCCATCGATTTTCACCAGACAGCATTGGCACACGCCCATGC
>NZ_JBFTMK010000526.1:0-3561 GCF_056396965.1 Pseudomonas sp. 05N434 | reverse complement strand
ACCGACATGTCGGTGCCGCTGGTGGCCGGGTTGTTGTAGAGCATGATCGGCACGCCGATGCTCTCGCCGATGGCGCGGTAGTGGGCGAGGATTTCCGCCTCGCTGAGTTTCCAGTACGAGGCCGGCAGCACCATCACCACATCGGCGCCGTGGGCCTCGGCGAAACGCGCGCGGCGCACGGCTTTGGCGGTGGTCAGGTCGGACACGCTGACGATGGTCGGGACGCGTTTGGCGACGTGGCGGATGCTGAATTCGCTGACTTGATCCCATTCCGCGTCGCTCAGGTAAGCGCCTTCGCCGGTGCTGCCCAATGGGGCGATGGCGTGGACACCGCTGTCGATCAGGCGGTCGATGGAACGCCCGAGCGCGTCGAGATCAACGCCTTCGCCCTGGGCGGTGAACGGGGTGATGGTGTAGCCGATGATGCCGTGAATGTTTACGGTCGACATGGCGTCTCTCCTTTCAAGAATGAGTGGGGTCAGTGCAGGCAATCGGCGTGTTGGCGCAGGTTCTGCCGGGCGTAGTAGTTGAATGCGGCAGCGTGGCGCTTGGGCTTGGATATCCAGTCGTGGGCTTCACGGCCCAGCTCGGGAAGAATCGGTTTGATTGCACCGGCGGCCATGGCCAGCAACTGCAACTTCGCTGCGCGTTCGATCAGTTGCGCAATGACACAGGCCTCTTCGATGGTCGCGCCGGTGGACAACTGGCCATGGTGGGAAAGCAGGATCGCMCGCTTGTCGCCCARGGCCCCGGCRATCAGTTCRCCTTCTTCATTGCCCACGGGCACCCCCGGCCAGCCTTCGAGAAACGCGCAGTCGTCGTAGAGCGGGCAGAGGTCCATGTGGGAAATCTGCAGCGGTACTTCCAGCATCGACAGCGCCGCGACGTGAGTCGGGTGCGTGTGAATGATGCAGTTCACGTCCGGCCGGGCGCGGTACACCCAGCTATGGAAGCGGTTGGCCGGGTTGGGCATGCCGTGGCCTTCAAGCACTTCCAGGTCTTCGTTGACCAGCAACAGATTGCCTGAAGTGATCTCGTCGAAACCCAGGCCCAGTTGCTGGGTGTAATAGGTGCCCGGTTGCGGGCCGCGAGCGGTGATTTGCCCGGCCAGGCCGGAGTCGTGGCCGTTTTCGAAGAGAATGCGGCAGGTCAGGGCCAGCTTTTGCCGGTCGGTCCACGTATTATCCGCCAGGGTGTTTTGCATCTGTGTCAGCGCTTGCTTGACCAGTTGCTCTTTGGGTAGTGCTAATGTCTTGGCCATATCGGTGTCCTTTGGGTGGGGCATGCAAATGACACTAAAGAGGCTATATGACACTTTGTGTCATTGGCAAGGATAAATCGTTGCCTCCTTGATGGGTTAATCGCTCTACATGTCTATCCGTTTGAAATTATTGAGAAAAAAACTTGGCGTGACGCTGGAGGCCCTGGCCGAAAAATCCGGCATGACCAAGAGCTATCTGTCGAAAGTCGAGCGCGGGTTGAATACCCCGTCGATCGCCGCCGCGCTGAAACTGGCCAGGGCGCTGAACGTGAAGGTCGAGGAATTGTTTTCCGAAGACAACGTCAGCCTCGACAGCTACAGCCTGGTGCGCAACGACGAACGCCAGTCCCTGGCCGCCAACGACCAGAGCCCGGGTTATGCGGTGTTGRCCCATCAGGTCAGTGAGCGCAGCCTGTTGCCGTTCATCATTTACCCGCCGAGCGAGTTCACCGACAAAACCTTCAAGGAACACCTGGGGGAAGAGTTTCTGTTCGTCCATGAAGGGCAGGTGGAAGTGGACTTCATGAACGAGCGGGTGCTGCTCAATCGTGGGGATGCGCTGCACTTCAACGCGCAGAAACCGCATCGCCTCAGGTCAGTGGGCGAGGTGCAGGCGCAGTTGTTGGTGGTGGTGCATAGCAGCGAGGAATGAGGTTATCGGGCTTTTGTGGCGAGGGGGCAAGCCCCCTCGCCACAGGTCAGACCTCGACCGGCACGGTCAGCTTAGGGTTACCGAGCGCATGCGTCTTCGAATCAAAAAAACGCAACGCCACACCCGTCCCCTCGAACACCTTCGCGTAATGCCGCTTTTGATGCTGGATGAACGCCTTGCTGCGCGGGTAAATCGAGATCGCTACCACCTTCGGCTTCGCCTGTCGCAGTGCATGAGCGATGTGACTGTCCTGCTCGCCAAGGGCATGCCCGAAGATGCACAACCCGTCACCGTGGCCGAGTAACTGGTCGTAGCAGAACGACAGGTAATCCGAACTGCGAATGGTCTTGAGTTTGTCTTGCGCCGGGCCTTCGTTGACGAACAGCGGCACGTCGTCGAGGGTCTTGATCGTATTGTTGATCGCGAAATTGCCGAGCAACGTCCCTTCGGTCGACATCAGTTTGCGCGCCGTGCCGTCCTGATTGCGCACCAGATGCAGGCCGCCGTGCAGGTACAGCAAACGCGGTTTGTCGGTGGCGCTGGCACTCAGATCGAAGCCGGGTTCGGCACCCTGGAACAGGTCGGTCACGACGTCCGGCCGATGCTGGATCGCCCAATAGCTGAGCAAGTCGTAGTTGGTGGTGAACACCGTTCGATAGCTGCCCAGTTCCTGATTGATCGTCGCCAGCGTCGAAGGCTTCACCAGTCGCCACGGGATGTGCACCGCGTGCACGGTGTTGATCAGCGCTTCCTTGATCGCGTAGTAGCGATTGCGCGGTGCCGCAGAGCTGACGGCCAGGGCCTTGTTGACCCGGCTGGTGGTTTTCAGCGCGCCGAGAACCTGCTCGAAACTGCGCGTCTGCATCGCGTCGAACACGCTCAGCTCGGACTGGCTCAGCGGTTTTTCTTCGACGGTGCGGGCATTTTCGAACAGCGAGTCGTAGCCGAAGTCGTCCCACACGGCGCGGCTGGCGCCGTTAMCCACCAGCAGGCCGCCGAATGAGGCGGTGGTGCGCAAGGCGTTCCAGTCTTCAAGTTGGGCATCGACATCCTGGAAATCGGTCATTGCGTTTGTCGTCTCGAAGCAAAAGGTCTGATGGACGGCGACTTTATCACGCCCGGGCGTTGAGCCAGATCAACATACCGCGTGACTGATCGGTCGACCCTGTGCGCACCCGCCGAATCGGTATTGCCGATTCGGTTTCAGCCAGGAGACTCGCGCATGAGCAGTACGTTTTTCATCCCCGCCGTGAACATCATGGGCACCGGTTGCCTCGACGAAGCCATGGACGCCATTGGCAAGTATGGTTTTCGCAAGGCACTGATCGTCACTGACGCCGGGCTGGCCAAGGCTGGCGTGGCATCGAGGATTGCCGAGAAACTGGCGTTGCAGGACATCGACTCGGTGATTTTCGACGGCGCCAAGCCGAATCCGAGCATCGCCAACGTCGAGCGCGGCCTGGGCCTGCTCAAGGAAAGTCGCTGTGATTTCGTGGTGTCTCTGGGCGGCGGTTCGCCTCACGACTGCGCCAAGGGTATCGCCTTGTGCGCTACAAACGGTGGGACGATCCGTGACTACGAAGGTGTCGATCGGTCGGCCAAACCCCAGCTACCGTTGATCGCGATCAACACCACCGCCGGCACTGCC
>NZ_JBFTMK010000525.1:0-5466 GCF_056396965.1 Pseudomonas sp. 05N434 | reverse complement strand
AGTCCGTCCGGTATCGCAAGCGCCCAGGCCCAGTGCGAACGCAGGCGATCGGCGAAGCCGCCGTTGCTGCCGACGATGGTGGGTTGGACTGTGTTGCATAGCTGGTGGGAGCCTTCGATACACGAGGAGCAATGCATGCAACTGCCCTTGTACCAACCGATGCCCACCCGTTGCCCCACTTCGAGACCGCGTACCTGTGCGCCCACTCGCACGATACTGCCGACTACTTCGTGRCCTGGGATAAACGGGTAGTGGCTCAGGCCCCATTCGTTATCGATCATCGACTGGTCGGAGTGGCAGACGCCGCAATACTCCACGGCGACTTCCACCTCCTCGGCGCCCAATGGGCCGGGATCGTAGCTATAGCGCTCCAGCGGCGCGCCTGCCGATGTTGCGGCCCAGCCGGTAAAAGTTGTGAGTTCGGTACTGTTGCTCATGGGATACCTCCAGATCAGGAGACAGGGACTTTGGCCGTTCGGATGCGGTGGCCTGGCAAGCCAGAGCGTAATCAGTCTAGCAGGCCGCAATCACGAGCATGGTCTGAGAGCGGTGCCGGGATTAACGGGTCGTCGGAGCCCYGTCGTCGTCCACTGCGGCAACTAACTGGACGTTTAATTTGATTGATATCAATACACTGGCGCTGATACTAAGAAGTCCAAAAAAAGAGAGCCAATCAACAAAAAAACAACTTACCAATATTTAATATTTAAATATGAAATTGTCGGACAATCCGGCTGAAACCCTGTACTAAGAACAATCTTTCGACAGCACAAGCAATGTTTGCTGGAGTTCTGCGAAACAGTTCAATTTGACGTCAAAAAAAATGTAGACGTTTGATTTCGAATTGTGTCAGTTTTCATACGCCTTCATTGGGCGAGTGATAGGACGATCTCGCCAGAGATTGTCGTATCGGACAAAAACTGTTCCATTGCTAAACAAGGAAGTGTGTTTATGTCGAAAGTAAAAGACAACGCTATTGATCTTGCCGAACAGGCCTTTGCACCATTGGCTGCCGCCAGTTCTGCCTACAACCAGATCGATAGTTTCAGCCATCAGTATGATCGGGGTGGCAATCTCACGGTCAATGGCAAACCCTCCTTCTCCGTCGACCAGGCCGCTACCCAGCTGCTGCGTGACGGCGCTGCTTACCAGGACAAGGACGGCAGTGGCAAAATCGAACTTACCTACACGTTCCTGACCTCGGCCTCGTCGAGCACCATGAACAAGCACGGCATTACCGGGTTCAGCCAGTTCAATACGCAACAGAAAGCCCAGGCCGTGCTCGCCATGCAATCCTGGGCCGACGTGGCCAACGTCACCTTCACCGAGAAGTCCTCCGGTGGTGACGGTCACATGACCTTCGGCAACTACAGCGGTGGTCAGGATGGCGCAGCGRCATTCGCTTATCTGCCTGGCACGGGCGCCGGTTATGACGGTACTTCGTGGTACCTGACCAACAGCAGCTATACGCCGAACAAGACGCCGGACCTGAACAACTACGGCCGTCAGACCCTGACCCACGAAATCGGTCATACCCTGGGGCTGGCCCACCCTGGCGATTACAACGCCGGTGAAGGTGCGCCGACCTACAATGACGCGACTTACGGGCAAGACACCCGCGGTTACAGCGTCATGAGTTACTGGAGTGAAAGCAATACCGATCAAAACTTCAGCAAGGGCGGTGTGGAAGCGTATTCTTCCGGCCCGCTGATGGACGATATCGCGGCCATCCAGAAACTCTACGGTGCCAACACCACCACCCGTACCGGTGACACCACCTACGGCTTCAACTCCAACGCCGGTCGCGACTTCTTGAGCGCATCTTCCTCGTCGGACAAAGTCGTGTTTTCGGGTGCAGACAAACTGTGGGGCGGCTCGGGTTCGGACACCTTCGTGTTCGCGGCCAGCAGCGACTCCAAGCCAGGCGCGGTCGACCAGATCCTCGATTTTGTCAGCGGCCTGGACAAGATCGACCTGACCGGCATCACCAAAGGCGCGGGCCTGCATTTCGTGAACTCGTTCACCGGTGCGGCAGGCGATGCAGTGTTGACCACTTCGGGCGGCAACAGCCTGTTGTCGGTGGACTTCTCCGGGCACGGCGTGGCTGATTTCCTGGTCAGCACCGTTGGCCAGGCGGCGTTCTCGGACATCGTGGCCTGATTMAAGGCATAAAGGAGGGCGGCGCTTTACGCGTCGCTCTCTGCCCCGATCCAGAGTAAAACGCCCTATGACCCAGAACGCTTTTACCTGCAAAACAACCGCGTGGCTGTTAGCGACGCTGATGATGTTTCTTGGAGAAGTAGCCATGGCAAGCAGTCTGAAATTAGCMGATCCGTCGGAGCTCGCCGGCAAATGGCAAGCCATTTTGAATACCGCGCAAGACTCGCCCGAGTCCCAGGCGCTGCAGGACAAACCGTCGAATGTCTGCACGATAGAGCTTAAATCGGACCAGACCCTGGGTGAGGGGGCCGATTGCTTCAGTGCCTGGCTGAACAAATCGGCGATGGGCTGGTTCCCGGAGCCGGACGGCATTGCCGTGACCGGGGAAGAAGGCTCAAGAATTGTGTTTTTCAGCCGACAGCATGAGGGGCTTTATAAAAGCACCTTGAAGTCGGGGCTGATTATTACGCTCACGCGCGCAGCGCAATAAGCGAAAGGCGTCGGACCGACGACAGGTACTGAATATAAAGACCGTTGTTGCAGTTATAAGCAGCAGATCAATAACCAAGACTCTTTAAAGTCCACAAAGAGTTGTTATTAATCTGTCAGCAATAACCGGCAAAAGAATGTCTCGACCCGTGTGCGGACAGTTAATTGGAACCTTGCCAAGTGAGGCGAGGTTTAATACCTCAGGAAAAACCARTGAAGATGGCGAAGAGCCCGGCCACCGCACCGTTATTCAAGGCACTGGGCGACTATAAGAGCATCTTGATCAGCGTCGGCTGCTTTACCGCATTGATCAACGTTCTGATGTTGGTCCCGTCGATTTATATGCTCCAGGTTTATGACCGGGTGCTGTCGTCGCAAAACGAAACCACACTGGCGATGTTGTCGCTGATGGTGGTAGGGTTCTTCGCCTTCATCGGGTTGCTGGAGACCGTGCGCAGTTTCATCGTCATCCGTATCGGCAGCCAACTGGAACGCCGTTTCAACCTGCGGGTGTATCAGGCTGCTTTCGAGCGCAACCTGTTCAAGGGTGAGGGCAACGCCGGGCAATCCCTGGGCGACTTGACCCATATTCGCCAGTTTGTCACCGGTCCGGCGCTGTTTGCCTTCTTCGATGCGCCATGGTTTCCGGTCTATCTGTTTGTGATTTTCCTGTTTAACGTCTGGCTCGGCGTATTGGCCACCGCAGGGGCGGTGTTGCTGATCGGGCTGGCCTGCCTCAACGAGGCCATGACCAAAAAGCCTTTGGGCGAAGCGGCAGGGTTTTCCCAGAAATCCAGCCAACTGGCCACCAGTCATCTGCATAACGCCGAAACCATTCAAGCCATGGGCATGCTTGGTGCATTGCGCAAGCGCTGGTTCGGGGTGCACTCGCGTTTTCTCGGCCTGCAGAATCAGGCCAGCGATACCGGCGCGGTCATCAGTTCCTTGAGCAAAACCCTGCGCCTGTGCCTGCAATCCCTGGTCTTGGGGTTGGGCGCCTTGCTGGTGATCAAGGGCGACATGACCGCCGGGATGATGATCGCCGGCTCCATTTTGATGGGCCGGGTGCTGAGCCCTATCGATCAGTTGATTGCCGTGTGGAAACAGTGGAGCGGCGCCAAACTCGCGTACCGCCGCCTCGACGCCTTGCTGCAAGCCTTTCCTGCGAGTGACGAGGCCATGGCGCTGCCGGCGCCGAAAGGCCAGATCACGTTCGAGCAAGTCAGCGCCGGCCCGCCGGGGCAGCGGGCAGCGACCTTGCACATGGTCAATTTCAACCTCAGCGCCGGCGAAGTGCTGGGCGTGCTCGGGGCTTCCGGCTCCGGTAAGTCGACCCTGGCACGGGTGCTGGTCGGCGTCTGGCCGACGCTGGGCGGCACGGTGCGCCTCGATGGCGCGGACATTCATCGCTGGAACCGCGACGACCTCGGCCCTTACATCGGCTATCTGCCTCAGGACATCGAATTGTTCAGCGGCAGCATCGCCGAAAACATCGCCCGATTCCGTGAGGCAGACCCGCAAAAAGTCGTCGAAGCCGCGCAACAGGCTGGCGTCCATGAATTGATTCTGCGCATGCCCCAGGGCTACGACACCGTGCTCGGCGAAGACGGCAGCGGTTTGTCCGGTGGCCAGAAGCAACGGGTGGCCCTGGCTCGTGCGTTGTACGGTCATCCGAGCCTGGTGGTACTGGATGAACCGAACTCCAACCTCGATACCGTCGGCGAAGCGGCACTGGCCGGCGCCATCGCACACATGAAGGCCCGGGGCACCAGCGTGATTCTGGTCACCCATCGTTCTTCGGCCCTGGCCCAGGCCGACAAGTTGCTGGTGCTCAACGAAGGTCGCTTGCAAGCCTTCGGCCCAAGCCAGGACGTGCTGAAGGCGCTTGCCGGCAACCCGTCGGCTACCCAGGAACAATCACGTGAAAAAGCCGCGCAGGCACCGGGCGGGCTCAGCATGAGCCGGCAGTATCAGCCCACGACCAGGAATTCGGGTGTATGAGCAGCACACGCATGAACCACGACAGCGAAGCGACGATGGAACACGACTACATTGCCGAACGCCCTGAGCGCGACGCCCGTTTCTTCGCCCGCATGGGCTGGATTCTGGCGATTGTCGGCGCCGGCAGTTTTTTCACTTGGGCGAGCCTCGCGCCGCTCGATCAAGGCATCCCGGTGCAGGGCACCGTGGTGGTCTCGGGCAAGCGCAAAGCCGTGCAATCGATGAGCAACGGCGTGATCAGCCAGATTCTGGTGCGTGAAGGCCAAGTGGTGAAACAAGGCCAGCCACTGTTCCGCCTCGACCAGACCCAGGTCGCGGCCGACGTGCAATCGCTGCAAGCGCAATACCGCATGGCGTGGGCCAGCCTGGCGCGCTGGCAGAGTGAACGGGACAACCTCAAGCAGGTGAATTTCCCCGCTGAGCTGAGCAACGATCCCGACCCGCGCCTGGCGCTGGTGCTTGAAGGCCAACGGCAATTGTTCAGCAGCCGCCGCGAAGCGTTTTCCCGTGAGCAAGGCGCTTTGCGCGCGAACATCGAAGGCGCCAGCGCGCAACTGGCTGGCATGCGCCGCGCGCGCACGGACCTGACAGCCCAGGCCAGTTCCCTGCAACAACAGTTGAGCAATCTGCAGCCTTTGGCAGACAACGGCTACATCCCGCGCAACCGCTTGATGGAGTACCAGCGTCAGCTGTCGCAAGTGCAGCAACAACTGGCAGAGAACACCGGCGAAAGCGGCCGGGTGGAGCAGGGCATCCTCGAGTCCGGCAGAGAACACCGGCGAAAGCGGCCGGGTGGAGCAGGGCATCCTCGAGTCC
>NZ_JBFTMK010000524.1:0-3567 GCF_056396965.1 Pseudomonas sp. 05N434 | reverse complement strand
GTGCTGGATAGCGTCGGTGTAGGCCTTGACGTCGGAATCGGGAACATGCACCAAGTCAGAGAACACATAGCCATCGGAGCAGATATGAATCAGCGCCCCCGGTGCATAGATCTCCTGGATCTCTGTGCACAGGCGGTTTAACTCATCGATAGCATGATGTTCAGCAAGATCGGGCAGATGACTCAGGGTTTTCTTGCGGCTGGGCGATTTGCCGGGAAAGGCTGGCAAGACCATTTCAATCTTGCGACCGCTCTCGACCGCCTGCATGACCTTGGTCAGATGGGGTTCCAGCACCTGCGACGACAGTTCGTGATCCTGCCCCGGGGCGAGGCTACGACGGCGAAACAGGCATTCAAGGATTTGCTCGGCAATGTTCATGTGTGGGGTGTTCTGATGCTCGTGCACCAGCTGACCGCACACCTGTTGAGCAACGGTGTTTGAACCTTGCATAGACAATCCCTTGTGTGGTGAACAACGGCCATCTTTTGGCCATCAGCAGATATCCCTTACCTGCGGGCGGCTAAATTCCTACAAGTTGTGAGGGCTGTCAATCGTGGCAATCCGGAATATTACGGCACCAAAATCACCGAAAACCCTCACACAGGCTCATGCAACGTCCAAGCTGGCAAGGCCATACTGCGGCCACACAAGTGTGTCTGGTCCTGATTCCATTACGCTCTTCCTGAAAAATAGATCGGAAGGTGTGAACCTTGTTCAGGATGGGACACCGTCCCCTTTTCTCGTTAGCCTGACAATCTGGTCAGTGCCGGCCACAGTTAGAATCAGCGGGRGGCTCAAAATTGAGTACGTTCGACAATGGACGACTAGATTTCCCGGACGGGACCACCTCATACACACTAAACGCACATATTGCCTGTCCGTTACCCTCAGCGGCGGGCCGATAAACAAGGGAAATCAGGGACAGACCACGTTTAATCGAAAGAGCACTGCCCTGCTCCCAAAAAACGTGGTCTGTCCCCGTTTATTCCCCGGGACAGATCTATTTTCTGGGGCGCGCACCACAACCAAATAAATAAATCCGCCCACTTTCTTGTCGCAATATTTATTGAAGATGGGACATAACAAACAATTAGATCCGCCCTCTCTTGCTTTATTAAGCTTTGACTAGAACAAACTCCAAAAACACATCGCTATCTGCGATCGATTCAATAAACAATTTAGCTGCTTCTCTGGATGCTGTCGGAAATTCTCTCCCGGCTACAGCAACCAGAGTGGAAAAGTCAGCAATACAGTCCATATCAGGAACTCTTTTGCCTCCTGCTATTTTAAAGCCTTCAATTCCGAGCACTGCGGCGTCATTTTGCTCGCAAAACCCCAACAGTTTAATCGCATCATCCAAGCTAAATAGAGGCGTGCCCCCCCAGAGCAGGGTCGGCTCCAGCTTAATACCCATCAGTCCGAAATCTTTCATTAAATCAATCCCAAGAGTATAAACGGGTATAAACGGGGACAGACCACGTTTTCCATCTAAAAAATCTAGTGCTTTTTCGGTCTGCCCGGGCATCCCCGCCGAGCTCGTCGCCCAATTATAGCTTCAATTTCGGCTGCAAATCGCGAACCACCAAGTACATAGTTGCCATTGGTGGCAGCCCGAATCTGGTCAACCAATCCTATCTCCAACTCGCTTCTAAAAAGCTCGCGATAGACTTCAGCAGTCGATACATCTGTGTCCCCAAGCGATAGGTACTGAGCATGCGGGGTAATGAGATGCGAAAACTCTGATTGTGCGTTAGCACGATAACTCGACCAACGATATTCCGCAGAATGCGTCACCATTTTGGCTCTGACAGGATTCATCTCAATGTAGCGATAACAGGCCAATACATAACTATCACTTTGAACAAGGCACGAACGGAAGCGTCCTTCCCATAAAGTCCCACTACGTCCATATGTACGATTTATGTATTGCACATATCGTTGCCCTATTCCTTTCATAAGCRAACTGGTACTGCTGTGCTCATGAGGGCTAATCAACAAATGGACATGATTAGTCATAAGACACCATGCGTGAATTTCACACGAATTTTTGTTGGCCTGTTCAGCAAGCAGCTCTAAATAAAAAAGGTAATCATCCTCTGAAAWAAAGCAAACTGATCTATTATTTCCTCGTTGAATCAGATGCAAGGGGACACCTGGCATCAAGAGACGTGCTCTGCGTGGCATATGGTGAATCCGTTCACAATTAATGATGCCAATAGCTTAGTCAATTCTATGAAAAACAATCTCCCTATCTATTTCACACTATTTCAGATCGCTAAAGGGCGACACAGAAAAATGTAGTCTGCCCCCATTCTCTCGATCACTTTAAAAAATTTTCTTTCACAAAATCCATCTCTAATTTCATACGCTCCAAATCCTCTCCACCCACCCCAGCTTTTATTAATTCTTGCACAGCACACTTCCCATATATATCRGCTAAAAGCTCCAACATCTCCTGAGCGTACAGGCTATCCTTTGACAACACCAACCCACGACGGGCTCCCTCCATATATATAGCAGTTTGAAGAACCGCATTTATCCCTGGCGAACCATCCTGAAGCAAACTTTCCGTCTCATCTTGGACATATGCAAACGCCTGTTCAGGCCGAAACTTTCGCCCTTCAATAGCATCACTATAAAGTCTTTTTACCAAACAAACCGCATCATAAAAATCAAGATCAGCCTTCACGTTTAATTCTCCACTGTAAACACGTTCAACTGAATTTTCGGGTATCGATCGCGAAACTGTCTAATCACATCAGTACAGCTAGGGCAAACCGACTTCTCCGATATTAGATTTATTTGCCCAACAGCACTCGGATTGTCTCCTAGCCGCTGAGCGACAGTTTCAAGAATTTTGAACTCTGGGAAAACGGGGACAGACCACGATTAAATTGAAGGAGCATTATCCAGCCCCTCGATAAATGTGGTCTGTCCCCGCTTTCGTTTTTTTGCACCAACTAATCAACCATGCTTTTCAGAAAACTAATACCAAACTCATCACGAATCACATACAAGCTTTCGTACTGAAAAGAAAGAACAAATTTAAAATCCGTCTCTATCGACAGCTTCGCAAGGAAAGACTTAATATCTTCAGAACTCTCCAGCAAATATTTTATAGGACAATGAAACGCTCCACTCATACCTGCTTTCCAATCAACATTGACCCCTTCAGCAGCAACGTCCTCAGGAGTACTAAAGCAACGAAATACAAAATAAACACCTGAATATTTAAAGTTACCTGTTAGATAACCACTTTCAATTGCGTGCTCAGCCCCCATCACTGAGAGCACTGAAGCAATTTCTTCAAAGGAAATTCCAACTTCAATCTCAAGATTCATTGTAATTGTCACTTCGCAGCCCCTATCACTCTAAATTCCCCGCCTTTCATCAAACATCGAAAACGGGGACAGACCACGATTAAATTGAAGGAGCATTATCCAGCCCCTCGATAAATGTGGTCTGTCCCCGTTTTCTTAAAGAGCCGAAAAATTACAAAACACTAACGCGCTTGACCGCGTCCTCTGTTGACAGCATCCAGAAGCAGTTCTAGCTCAAGGCCATAAC
>NZ_JBFTMK010000523.1:0-6924 GCF_056396965.1 Pseudomonas sp. 05N434 | reverse complement strand
CCGCGAACGCTCGCCATTGACGGTGACGATCTCATTGGCCAGCAAGCACAAGTTGTCTTGGGCGTAGGCATAGCCAATGCCATAGCCGAGCCCGCGCTCGTTTTCGGCGCGGATATGCGGTACGCCGAAACTGGTTCGACGGATGTCGGCCGTCGCCTGCTCTGGCTGACTGCGCGCGTTTGCCCCAAGGCTCAGCCCCAGAAACACACCCGCCAGGCTCAACCTGGTTAACTGCCTGGAAATAATCACGCTCGCTCCTGATCGAAAAGACGTATGACACGCAATGCGCCTTCCAGAAAAACGAAGCGAACACCAAAAAAATTAGGTCTTCGAGGGCATCCCCAAATGCCCTTCTCACAGAGCGCTGACGTCGCGGCGACAAATTTTCTACATGCAGGTCTTCATTATTTCCCGGCTCGTTCGTCTTATTGATCAAGAGCACCCATCACATTTTCATGATCAGGCTCTGGAAAGGAGTTTTTGCATGTACAACCCGCAACTGCCAACGGATGGTAGCCATGCATCAAAGGGCAGCGCCATGAGCTCCGGTGCCTGCAATCAACAGACCGAACGCCAGGGCAACGAACGGATCAGGTTTTTGCTCAAGTGCTTTGGCCTGCGGACCAGCCTGATTCGCCTGAAAGTCATCGACGCCTTGCTAAGCGCCGCCGAAGGCGACCGCAGCCTGGGTGTGCGCGGTGTGCACAGTCATTTGCTGGACCTGGACATTCCCCTGTCCTTTCTCAGTGTCCGCGAAGTGTTGAAACGCCTGTGCAGTGAAGGCGTTATCACGCTCAATCCAGACAAAAGCTACAGCCTGCATCCACAGGCTGTCGCCGTCCTTCATGGCGAGCAATCAGGCCAGCAGGCGTCGCTCAAGGCTTGACCTTGCGACGCATCACGCCATTGATCACCACCACGACCACCGCCACGCCAATGGCGATGTACTGGAACAGCTTCTCGCTGATGAACCCTGCGTTCTGCAGCCAGGAAAGGCCGAACATGATCCCCAGTACCACCAGGGAAATCAGAATCGAGTATTTCAAACGTTGCGACTGGGTCATTACGGGTTCCTGAACCAAAAAAATGTATCCGGTTTGTATCCGATTGCATACCAAACCACTACAGTTCTGCGCGAATGCGGGGCTGCAAACGGGGTCTCATGTTACAGCCGATGAAGAGTTTTGACTTCATTGCGGCGATAACCATGAGGATTTTTAAAATGTTCCGTCGAATCACAAAGCTGATTCCACTGCTCGCCCTCCTGACCCTGAGTGGCTGCATCATTTTTCCTAATAACGGCTGGCATGGCGGCCACCATTACGACCGTGACGGACACGGCTACTATCAGCGTCGATAACGTTAAACTGCTTTCTTGACCAGTGAATAACTTACCATTCACTCACAAGACGAAGAAATCACCCTACAAGTCGCGTACAAATGCCTGCTCTATAGCGGGCATTTTTGTGTAGGACTATTCTTATTTCTCTGTAATTTTATTTACAAAACCCCACTCCTCTTTCCCCTGAACTTCCAGCCAGACACATAACGAAAAGTATTGAAACTCTTAGCCTCACATAAGCACATGTAATTATTCATGAGCCATGGTTACTCTTGCTCTGCTGCCTTATCCAACTCCAGCACCAACGGGAACGCCATGCGCAAACCTTTGATAGATATAAGTCCGCCTCGATTATTCGGTTTTTGTCTTGCAATCACTCTTTTCGAACTGCTGACTTATATGGCCAGCGATATGATTATGCCGGCCATGTTGACCGTCACCCATCAACTGGATGCCAGTGCGAGTCACGTTCCATATGCCTTCAATCTTTACTTGATTGGCGGCGTTCTTCTGCAGTGGCTTATCGGACCATTGTCCGATCACTTCGGTCGTCGCAGGCTGTTGCTCATCGGTTGTGCGGTGTTCGCCCTGGCCTGTGCCGTGGCGTTCTACGTGCAGAGCATTCTTGCCTTCAACGGCTTGCGCCTGATTCAGGGCATCGGATTGGGTTTTGTCATTGCAGTCAGTTATCCAGCCCTGCAAGAAGTCTTCTGCGAAGCCGACGCGGTAAAAATCATGGCGTTGCTGGGGAACGTTGCGCTGCTCTCCCCGCTGCTCGGCCCCCTGCTCGGCAGCCTGGCGCTGGAATGGCTTTCCTGGCGGGAGCTGTTTTTAGTGTTGGGTGTCGGCGGCGCGACGGTCTGGCTCGGGCTTTACCTGTTCATGCCGGAAACCGTGGGCACCGCGCGCCAGGACGGTCAACAATTGGCCGCAGTGCCCTTTGAATGGAACGGCACCGTGCGCCGATACGCCGCGTTGCTCACCAACACACAATTCCTGAGCGCTACCGTCGCCCTGGGACTAATGAGCCTGCCGTTGATTGCCTGGATCGGTTTGGCGCCAATCTTGCTGATCCAGAGCCAGGGACTTTCTCCTCTGCAGTATGGCCTGTGGCAAATCCCGGTATTTACGGCCGTCATTTTCGGCAATCTGATACTCAACCGATTGATTGCCAACACTGAACTGCCTCAACTGATTCGATATGCGCTCTGGCCATTTTGCGGCGGGCTCATTGCATTGATCACCATAACGTTCACCGGTGCTTCAACGGTGCTGTTGGTCAGTTGCCTATCGCTTTACGCCATCGGTCTCGGCATGAGCAATGCCGCGCTGTACCGGCTCGCCCTGTTCTCCAGCGACGACAGCAAAGGCCTGATCTCGGCCATGATCGGCATGATCTCCATCGCCGTCATGGGTGGCGGCGGCTCAATTATCGCCGCACTGGGTGCCGGTGACAGCCTTGAAGCCTTCGCCCTGATGGCCGGCCTCACGGGACTCTTGTGCCTGGCGCCCTTACGACTGTTTCTGCGTCGCTCTCATATCACGCTTGCCGTCTGATACCACCCCATAGGTCTTTTGATGATCCATCTACCCCACGCCGATGCGCTTTGCGCGTTAACGCAACCCTATTGCCTGGAATCCATGCCAGAAGGTCTGTTCGATCAGGCAATGGGTGAAATCAGCCTGTTTCATTGTCATCACACGCCCGGATATGAGCGCTGGCTGAACGCCAATGGCCTTGATGCCCRCACTCTCGAGACGCTGGATGACTGGTCAAGGTTGCCGCCGATTTTCGCCAATTACTTCAAACGTCATCTGCTGATCAGTCCCACAGGCGAAGGCGCGCTGGAGATGACCTCATCCGGCACCAGCGGTCAGAAGAGTCGCATGCGCTACGACCATCGCAGCATGGTCGCCGCCGCACATGGAGGACACAGGCGTGGCCGACTTGCAGTTGCCTGCCCAGTCACTGGTGTTGCTGGGGGGCGGCTGGAAAACCCAGGCGGCACAGGAGACTCCCCTGCATCAGTTGTATGCCCGCATCAACCGGCAATTGGGTATCGACCTGTCCCGCTGCCGGGACGGCTACGGCGCCGTAGAGCATGCCGTGCCCTATATCCAGTGTGCCCACCATCATTTTCATGTAYCGATTTACTCGAAGGTTTTCGTGCGCAACCCATCCGATTTCACTGTCCAGCCCTACGGCCAGCGCGGTTTGCTGGAATTCGTCTCCCCCTACATTTCCTCAAGCCCTGCTCATRCTGTGGTCATGGGAGATCTGGCAACGTTGCACCCCGGCGCCAGTTGCGGATGCGGCCTGACGACCGATTGGTTCGAGCTGCATGGACGTGCCGGCACCAGCGCCAGTCGTAGCTGTGCCATGGCCGCTTCAGAACTGATCGGGGGAGCTTGATATGTACCTGATCAATGGCCAACTGCGCGACGACATCTCTGCCCAAAGCGCCCTCGACCTCCTTCAGCAACCGCTGCCCCGGCTGCTGGCTACGCCGATCGACAGCGATATCGTGATCGAGTCCGCCGCTTGCTTTGCCACGCAGTTGCAAGCTCGCAGCCTGGATCTGCCCCTGGACGACGACCAATGTCAGGGGCTTATCGACTTCTGCCAGCGCAGCAACCTGAGCACCAAGCTTGAACGGGAATTGGGCCCGCAACCGCGTTCACTGCGGCGTATCGACTACCGCCAGCCAAGCTTCGAAAGCTGGCATCCATTGGGGCTGGTGGTGCATATCACCCCGGGCAATGCGCCGATGCTGGCGTTCTGCGCGATCCTCGAAAGCCTGCTGGCCGGCAACATCAACTGGCTGCGCCCCAGCTCCAGCGATCAGGGTTTGACCGCACAATTGCTCGCCGCCCTTTTGCGTTGCGACACCAGTGGCAGACTGGCCGAATTCGTAGCGGTTCTGCCGGTGGACACCTCCTATATCGCTCAACTCTGCGCCAAGGCCGATGGGGTATCCGCCTGGGGCGCAGAAGCGGCGCTTAAATCGATACGCCAGCAGATCCCGTCCGGCTGTCGCTGGATCGATTGGGGACACAAGATCAGCTTCGCCTACCTGTCACCTGATGCGGCGTCGCCTTCGGCGCTCGATGCCCTGGCGGATGAAGTCTGTCGACTGGATCAACAAGCGTGTTCCAGTCCTCAATGGGTGCTGGTGGACAGCAACGATCCGGCCGTCCTGCAGAACCTCGGAGATCGACTGGCCGAAGCCTTCAACCGTCGCGCCCCACACTGGCCGGCATTAACGCCGACAGATCAGGAAGCATCGGAAATCACCGCCTGAGCTCGTTCGAACATTGGTCAATGCCGGCGTCAGTCGCATTGCACCTTGCGAATCGATCCATGACGGATACACCGGCGAGCCCCACGATGGCGTCTACGCGCTGTCGCGTCTGAGTCGCCGCCTCTCGGTGAGTTTGCCCCAGCATGTCTTAACAGGTCGTGCAACGCTCGACCCAGTTCCACCCGCCCCCGACACATCCCGTGACCCGATCATGGACAAGGACACTTTTATGGCCCAGCCGATCGGGTCCGCAGCACAGCTGTACTTCCGCTCCGGCGGTAGCAGCGGGACCCCGGCGCTGGCTGGCTTCAGCTATCAAGACTTTCATCGACAAATGCGCGCCTCGGCCGACGGCATGTTCTGCGTCGGGCTCGATCCGTCACTGGACCGGGTGATGAACCTGTTCTACGGCGGCAACCTTTATGGTGGTTTTTTCAGTTGTTCCAACATTCTTGAACGGATGGGGGTTGTGCATTTGCCCATGGGGGCTCCCCAGGACGATGACTTCAGCGAAATCGCCCGACTGATCGTGGAGCAGCGTGTCACCGTGCTGATCGGCATGCCCAGCACGTTGCATCGGCTGTTTCTCAAAGAGCAGGCCCGACTTCGCGCTTATGCCGGTATCGGCAAAGTATTCCTTGGCGGCGAACATCCGGGAGAAGCCAGTCGGCGCCTGATGGAAAGCTGTGGGGTGTCGACGATTCGCTCCGCCATGTATGGCTCCGTCGATGCAGGCCCCCTGGGGCATGCCTGCCGGGCAACGGCGGACGGCGTATTCCACTTGATGAGCGAAATCCAGCATCTGGAAATCGTCCAGCTCGAACAGGATGCGCCGGTACAAGCCAATGAGATCGGCCGCCTGCTGTTTACGTCACGCGCCCGGCAGGGTCAGCACGTGCGCCGATATGACATCGGCGACACCGGCCGCTGGATACCCGGAACCTGCCCTTGCGGACTGGAGACGCCGCGATTCGAACTGCTGCAGCGACACGACAAACTGGTGCGCATTGGCACGGAGTTCATTTCGCCCGCGGCGCTGGAACTCAGTGTGGGATCCCCCATTCAAGTGGTCCTGGACCACACCGCCAACGGGGTCGAACGCATGTACGTTCTCGCGGATGCAGACGCCGAGTGGGTACACGAAAAACTGCTGACCCACGAAGCCTTGGCGAATGCGGTGCGCGCTGAACTTTTAATTGTGGAGGTGACAACATGCGTTGAACAAGCATTCACCCGAAACAAACACAGTGGCAAAACCCCCTTAGTTATCGATCAACGAAAATAAGAGAAGTCGACGCAAGACGCCCACTATAAAAGAGAATCCCGTGAAGCCAACTTATTCGMTTGAACAACTTGTACCTTATATAAGACAACACTCCAACTTCTACCATAAACATCTGGAACACTTGCCCGAGAACGGGCTTACTTTAAAAGATCTGCCATTAACCCATGTGGCCGACTATTGGTCCGGTAGCAACGACTTGAGTCATTGGTCAGTCCTGACCGGAGATGTCGATGATGCACTGGTATTAAAAACCGGAGGCTCGACCAGCCAAGGCAAACTTGCGGTTTACTCCTACGAGGAATGGCAAGCCTTGGTCAGCACGTTCGGCGCCAGCCTCTCAGCTCAACTGAACAATGGCGACCGGGTTGCCAACCTGTTTTTTTCAGGGGATCTCTACGCCAGCTTTCTGTTCGTCCACGACTCCCTGGCCTATGTCGAGCGATCCATCTGCGAATTTCCGTTCACCGGAAACGTCGAGCCGGACGTATTGGCGGATGCCATAGAGCGGCATCGGATCAACGTTCTGGCCGGCGTACCGGCACAACTGCTGCAATTCTGCGCCTACCTGGCGCAGCATCGGCGTGTGTTGTACGGGGTTGAGACGCTGTTATATGCCGGCGAAAGCCTGTTTGCTCCGCAGTTGGCAATCCTTGGGGAAATGTTCCCCAATGCCCGTATCGCCTCGATCGGCTACGCCAGCGTAGACGCCGGGCTGATAGGCGCCAGCGATCGCGACTGCGCATTGGGCGAGCATCGGGTGTTCGATCAACAAACCCTGCTGGAAATCGTCGACGAACACACCGGTGAAGTGATTGAAGAGTGCGATCGCACCGGGTTGTTGGTACTGACCAACCTGACACGCCGGCTTATGCCGCTGCTGCGCTACCCAGTGGGCGACCGTGCCTGTTGGCGTGAGCCGGCCGCAACCCCGAGGCGTAAATTCGCGCTCAAAGGGCGCAGTGCCCACAGTCAACGAGTACGAGTCGGTGTGTTGT
>NZ_JBFTMK010000522.1:0-6167 GCF_056396965.1 Pseudomonas sp. 05N434 | reverse complement strand
ACCCGGACCCGGTCGCTGCGGCGATAGATATCCGCGAAACCTTCGGGCGCATGGCAATGAATGATGAAGAAACCGTGGCGCTGATCGCTGGCGGCCACGCTTTCGGCAAAACCCACGGCGCCGGCCCTGCCGACAACGTCGGTCCCGAGCCCGAAGCCGCTGGCCTTGAACAACAGGGCCTGGGCTGGAAGAGCAAATTCGGCAGCGGCAAAGGCGGCGACACCATCACCAGCGGCCTGGAAGTGACCTGGACCACCACGCCCACCAAATGGAGCAACAACTACCTGGAAAACCTGTTCGGCTTCGAGTGGGAACTGACCAAGAGCCCGGCGGGCGCCAACCAGTGGACGGCGAAAGGCGGTGCCGGCGCGGGCATCATTCCGGATGCTCACGACCCGTCCAAGCGGCGTAATCCGACCATGCTGACCACGGATCTGTCACTGCGATTCGACCCGATCTATGAACCGATTTCGCGGCGCTTCCTCGCCAATCCGGACCAGTTGGCCGACGCCTTCGCCCGCGCCTGGTTCAAACTGATCCACCGCGACATGGGCCCCCTCTCCCGCTACCTCGGCCCGGAAATGCCCAACGAAGTACTCCTGTGGCAAGACCCGATACCACCGGTCGACCATGCCTTGGTCAACGACAGCGACATCGCCGCTCTCAAAGGCAAGCTCCTGGCCAGCGGCCTGACCGTCTCGCAACTGGTGTCGACCGCCTGGGCAGCGGCTTCCACCTTCCGCGGCTCCGACAAACGTGGCGGCGCCAACGGCGGACGCCTGCGTCTGGCCCCGCAGAAATCCTGGCAGGTCAACCAGCCTGAGCAACTGGCGAGTGTGCTGGCGAAACTCGAAAGCATCCAGAACGAGTTCAATAGCGCGCAAACCGGCGGCAAGAAAATCTCCCTGGCCGACCTGATCGTGCTGGCCGGTTGTGCCGGCGTCGAACAAGCGGCAAAAAATGCCGGCCATACCATCACGGTGCCTTTCACACCGGGACGCATGGACACCTCGCAAGAGCAAACGGACGTTGAATCCTTCGGCTACCTCGAACCCGCCGCCGATGGCTTCCGCAACTACCTCAAAACCCGCTACAGCGTACCGGCCGAGGCCCTGCTGATCGACAAGGCCCAACTGCTGACCCTCACCGCGCCGGAAATGACCGTACTCATTGGTGGCCTGCGCGTGCTGAACACCAACGTCGGCCAAACCCAACACGGCGTGTTCACGAAGCAACCGGGAGCGTTGACCAACGACTTCTTCAAAAACCTGCTCGACATGGGCGTGGAATGGAAACCGGTGTCGGAAGCCAACGAGGAATTTGAAGGACGTGATCGCAAAACCGGCGACCTCAAATGGACGGGAACACGTGTTGATCTGGTGTTTGGCTCGAATGCACAGCTGAGGGCGTTGGCTGAGGTTTATGCCAGCAACGACGCTAAGGAGAAGTTTGTGAAAGACTTCGTGGCAGCCTGGGTCAAGGTGATGAATCTGGATCGGTTTGATCTGAGGTGATGCTGGCGCTCAATCCAGCGTGAAAAAAGCCCACTGACCGTTACTGGTTCAGTGGGCTTTTCAAGTCTGGGTACACGACGGCTGTCACGCCATCAACGTCGCCCTGGCTCAAGCCAAAGTGGAACCGAATCACTAGCGATATAGGTATTTCCCGACTAGGGTTCTCAGTAGCGCATCACCGACGTGGCGAACCGAAGGAGCCAGATCAATTGATGAGGTCTTTTTGTGTCGCGGTCGCATTCGTAGCGCCCATCGTGTTGTCCACCACGGTCGCGGCTGAAGTACTTGCGCATAAGACAGCGCTCGCTTTTGTTGCTCAAACCCATGTGGGTGACAGCCTGCCAACACTGGCACTGTTGGCGGCAAAGAAAACCCAAACCTTTGCGATGCTCATTGAAAAGTTAGGAAGTGAAAAAGCACACAGTGCCGTATCGAGCGAAATTGACGCGCTACTTCCGCAGTACCAGCCGAAATGGAATCAAAATCTTGCTGCGGCTTATGAGAAGTCTTTTACTGAAGAAGAGCTGTTATCACTCGCGTCTGAAGGCCAGGCATCCAAATACGCTGGCAAAGTGCTGGAACGGCGAACTGACATCGGCAGAGACATGCAGTCCAGCTCTACCCCGATACTGATTGCCCTTGTATCCGAGGCACTTAAAGCGGCCTATTCCAAGCATRTTCGTTGAGGCGGTCTTGGCCCCCCCTGCCATCAGCTTGTCCGAAGAAAACCAACGCCTCCCAGTGTGGAGGCGTTGTGCTTTTTGCTGATCGCAGGACGAGACTAAACGGGAGAAATCGTAGCCAGCGCACCAATCAAAATGGTCAACACCAGAAATCCACCCAGGAAAATTGCCATCTTGCCCATGGGGCCTCCTACGCTATGAGTTTGCGGTGCAGCGGTTACCGCCACTGCTGACCGTGCCGTCATTGTGAGCCGCAGGCTGATCCCATTACAGATGCAGATAGCCAAGAAAAATACGGATCAGATCCGACGCATCAATCCACAATGAACAACTTCGCACCGCTGGTGGTAAACGAGCGGTGCCCCTCGGCATCGTTGCCCACCTGATAGCTCATTCCGGCAGTCAGTGTGAACTGGCGGCCATCTTCCAGTTCTGTGTGTAGCTCGCCTTCCAGGCACAACAGGATATGACCTCTCCAGCACCAGTGATCGGCCAGATATCCGGGGCTGTATTCAACCATCCGCACACGCGTTGAACCAAACTGGCAGGTCCGCCAATAGGCCATGCCCGTCTGGCCGGCATGTTCGACCGGTTCAATCTTCGACCAATCGGTAGTCCCAAAGGGGATGGCGGTAGGTCCATTATTGCCTCATCAACTTGAAGTGAATACGGACCCTATCAACCGGACCACGCTGCCGATAGACACAGATAGCCCACATTTACGGAATACAGGCTTGAGAGCAAAAACTAGTTGCCCCGCCCGCCACCAAACGACCACTCATCTGCCGCGGTCGTGGTAATCACCACCATCACGTCCTCAGAATCGATGCCCGGCGCTCGGCCCAGTTTCTCGACCAGGTTGCGATAAAAACGCTGTTTCGTCTCGATGTCTCGAGGGCGACCGGCAGTAATCGCGATCAGCACAAAGTCATCACTACGAGGACCGCCCAGGTAGTCGGGATCAAAGATCAGCTCGCCCGTTTCATGTTGGTGAATGACCTGGAATCGATCAGCCATCGGCACTTCGAAGCTTTCTACCAAGGCGTCGTGCAGCCCTTGTGAGAGGGCCTGTAAATACTCGGCAGACTTTCCCCGGTGCAGTGAAATACGTGCCCCGCCGACTGCTTGAACTGAACGACAGCATTTTCCAGACCCTGCACGAAAGCCAGACCGCCGCCACGGTACGCCTGGGGCTTCAGGAAGACTTTGGCGAACACTTTCTCAGCGACATTCTGCGACGCTACGTCAAGATGTACCCGATGGTGAGCCTCGAAGTCAGGATCGCGCGCAATGCCGAACTGCTTGCATTGATCGACAGCGGCGGCCTGGACCTGGCCCTGTCTTGGGACACAGGGCACAAGTCCCCCTACGCCACGCACCTGGGTGAAACGCAGATGCACTGGATCGGGCCTCGTGACTCGCCCCCCATCAACCGCTCTGTCGATTCCCCCCTGCCATTGATCATGTTCGACGCCCCTTGCGTGTTGCGCAGCGCGGCCACCCAGGCACTGGATGAGGCGCGGATTCCCTGGCGAATCGCGCTGACCAGCCCCAGCGTTGGTGGAATCTGGGCGGCCGTTGCGGCCGGTTTGGGCCTCACGTTGCGAACCCGCATTGGTCTGCCAGGGCATCTCGCCGTGATTGCCGGTCTACCCCCGCTGCCGACCCTCGGCTATGTGCTTTATCGAGGGGCAGAACACTTGGCGCCTGCCCCCCGACAATTGGCTGCTTTGATACAAACGAGTCTGCAAGAGCAGGCGTTCAGTATGACTAGAGGCTCCCCCGCTTGATGCTGCCTAAAGCAGGTCGCTCAAAGTGTCGTACTTGTAGTACTGGCTGTAATTCAGAACATCTCGAGGCGTCACCTTTTCCGGAAAAGGGCTGTACATCGGGTCATCGATCCGATGGAACTTGAGCGTATCGGGAGCCGCTGCGTCAGGTACGTAAGCGGCGGCGGGATGCTTCGCTTGCCATGCCGCCCAGAGCCGGTCGACATTGCAATGATGCAGAAAAAACACCGGGTCGTTTGGCGAAGACGACAACCCCATGTCACCGCCGACCCACACATGGACGTTGTTGTGAATGCGTTCTTTGCCAGTCCATCCCTCGATGTAGTTGCGCGCACCACCGGTGGATTGCGCCGCGTCGTAGGGCACTTTGTCATACAGGGTATTTTCCTGGATGACCTTGCGTACATTGGCTCGGCTGGGCAGCGCCCCACCTCCCCCCAGATAACGCACCAGGGGGCGGTTTACCCGGCCCAGTTCCATGGTGCGGCCATCACCCATCAGTCGTACCCGCCACTTCCCGTCCACGAACTGTCCAAGGTACTGATTCGACCAGATGACTGATGTCCTGGGGTCCTGAAGTTCCGCGTCAGTGTTCCAGTCCCAATATGGAATTCGAAAGTGTGGGTCATTTACCGCTTTGCGAAGCAACGATTCCAGCCGCACTAGAAAGTAGCGATGCCACGGTAAAAATGATGGGCCTCCATGCGCAGCATTCCTGGCCATCTGCCCCGCAGGCGTTGAAATCATCATGGCCCGGTGGTGCCAGGCCACCAAGGAGTCATAAATCGAGAGATTGGCCTGCCCAGGCCAGGGATTCAGCGCAGGGTCCTTGAGCAGCTTCACCCCTTCGACGTATTTCTGAAGCGCCGCGAGATCTTTGACAGCATTAGACCTGATCATGATGTGCTCCGTGATCATGGTGAACGGGATGGTCGGAGTGCTCTCCCCCGTCGCCATTGCCCTTGGCGAAAGACTCGGGATAGGCATCGATCACCGCTGTCATCAAATCGAGAGCCGATCCGTAAGAAACGAATGGAGTGGCGTGCGTATGGACCTGTCCAGCATCGTCCACAAACAGATGCGCCTGGACCGGGGCCCCATCCACCTCCACCTGGTAGGTGGTCACGATCCGGACAACGTGCCCTTTGTGATTAATCTCGCGAACCGTCCTGGCCTCATGGCCTGCATGCGGGTCCACGTACTCGGGAAACTGCTCCTTGATCCACGCAGGGTGCATTTTGTCAGGATCAGTGATGGATATCTCGGCGAGAGCAGCTATGTCGGGCGGGCTCAACAGCACGTTGGCTTCGGTAGCTGAGGGTTCAGGGCTGGAGACATTTTTCCTTGTCATGATTCCTCCTGGAGTGTGCCCCCGGACGATTGCCCGGACTGGCTGGAGAAAGTGTAGTTGGTGATGGGTAGACATGCTGTTGAAGCCAGAATAATGGGACCGGATGCATCTCTCCTGGGGGGCGGACATTCAGTTTGAACACGGCTGCCAGTCCTCTGATCCCTTGCCAGGAAAGAATGATCCGAAAGACCAGGGTGGAGCCTCGACTTCATGGCTCCCGGTTATATGCCTGAACTGGTTGAGCACAGGCAGCTAGTAACCGTAGATACCGTCCTGAACCTCACCTACTCCTGCGGATCAATCTGACCCAACAGTATATTGACGTCAAAAAACAGAAGTCGCGCGATTACAGCTGAGGGATTGGGCGTGAAATATAGGCCTATGATTTATATAGACTTTTAAAAAAGTCGGAATTGGTAGCGCAGAGTTATCTAGAGGCTTCTATTATTTCGTTATCGCCGAATTCGGCCCAATCATTATTATGCGTCAACGACAACGCAAGCCCTTGATCAATAATTACGGGAGGGTAACATGTCGACAAAAAAAATAACTGCCTTACTCGTGCTGGCTTTTAGCTTTTTCGGAGTGACGAGTTGTGCCAACATAAGAAATTATTCAGAAGTCTCAAGCGAAAGAAACAAGAGCATTGTTCCTGATATTGACTATTATGACCTTGCATACAATGTAGATGTTATTGTGCTTCCTGCAGAAATAAAAACCAAAGAAAATGCAGATACAGACAACAACTTTTCAGGTGAATTACAAATTTCAAACTGGGGAAACTCCATCAAGAATGCGACCCAGAAAGAAATTCATAACAGTGATCGCT
>NZ_JBFTMK010000521.1:0-3591 GCF_056396965.1 Pseudomonas sp. 05N434 | reverse complement strand
GCATGACCTGGGTGTCGCACTCGGTTTGATTGAACCGCCTCTGCAACCGGTGCCAATTCGCACTGATGACGAACAACGTCGCCGCCAGCAGCGCCGTCGGTAAGTCTGGCAAATCACCTGTGGCGAGGGAGCTTGCTCCCGCTGGGGCGCGCAGCGGCCCCATTCATCGCCACTCAGGTGGGTCAGCTTGAGCGCGAGTGCAGCTTGCGATTGCTGCGCAATCGAGCGGGAGCAAGCTCCCTCGCCACAGGTGATTTGCCAGACTTACCGACGGCGCTGCTGGCGGCGACGTTGTTCGTCATCAGTGCGAATTGGCACCGGTTGCAGAGGCGGTTCAATCAAACCGAGTGCGACACCCAGGTCATGCAGCCAGTTTTGGATTTTCTCTTTCATGATGCCCCCCTTCAGGGTCGTGCCGAGCGGCCGAAGTTCTGTAGCCCCTTCGCACTGATAATAGTCCGAAGTCCTACGCAATGCTCGCTCAAGATCGCAATGATCTGTTACTGAATTGATCCAAATCCTTGGACGTTAGTTCAAGAAATTGACTGGGCCTGGACCATGGTCGACGGATACACCGCCTGCTGCTGCTCGATCCATGCATTCAGGTTGGCCCCGACCATGCCTTTGCGCCACATCAGCCAAGTGGTCGCGCTGGCAAACGGCTCGGCCAACAGGTGCACCGCCACGCTTTCACGCCCCGGCAGACTGGCGAGCATCGACTCCGACATCAGCGCCACGCCAGAGCCGGCAATCACGCAGGCCAGCATTCCCGGATAAGACTCGATCTCCATGGGTCGGCCCATGGCCGCATGGTCATGGGCAAACCAGGCTTCCAGGCGCATCCGGTAGGAGCAGCCCTGGCGAAACGTGAACACCGAACGCCCTTCGACATCCAGCGCACTGCGCACCGGCGGATGATCGGCCTCGCTGATCAACACCAGCCGTTCGTCGCACAACGGCACGCCGTCGAGCCCGGCCAGTTCCAGCGGGCCGTCCACCAGCGCCGCATCGAGGCGCCCGGTGAGCAGCCCTTCGAGCAATTCACCGCTGGGCCCCGACTGCACTTGCAGGTTCACCGCCGGGTAGCGGCGGTGATAACGCGCCAACAGCTCTGGCAAGTGAATTGCGGCGGTGCTGTACATGGTGCCCAGTACGAAATCCCCGGCCGGTTGCCCGCCCTGCACCGCCGCGTGAGCTTCGTCATGCAAGGCGAACAGCTTGGTGGTGTAGTCCAGCAGGACTTTTCCCGCAGGTGATAACTGCAAACGCTGACGCTCGCGTACGAACAGTTCGACACCGAGTTGCTCTTCGAGCTGTTTAAGCCGGGTCGACAGGTTGGAGGGCACGCGATGCAGGCGTTCGGCGGCTCGGGTGATGGAACCCTCCTCCGCCACTGCCTGGAAGATCCGCAATTGGCTGAATTCCACGCCATTCTCCAAATAAGAACAAGTTTCTCACTATTATTCATTTTTAAAGAAAGTCAATCAGTCCTAGCCTGACGGTCATTGATCCTCGAAACGGAACTCAGACCATGTCCCCGCTGATTCGCTTAACCGCCAGCTTTGTCGCCCTGATGATGGCCATGGGCATCGGGCGTTTCGCCCTCACCCCACAACTGCCGCACTTGCTCAGCGAAGGTCAGATCGACCTGACTGCCGCTGGTCTGATTGCTGCCGCCAACTACCTTGGTTACTTCGCCGGCGCGGTGGATGCGATGTTCGCCCGTCGCCCCGATCAGGTTCGCAGGCGCCTGCTCGGCGGTTTGTGGTTGTGTGTATTGCTGACCCTGGCCTCGTTCTGGGCCAACGGGTTCTGGGCGCATCTGGCGCTGCGTTTCGGCACGGGCGTGGCCAGTGCCTGGGTGCTGGTGATGATTACCGCGTTGAGCCAACCGCTGGCAGCGGCGGCCGGTCGTCCGCGACTCGGCGCCTTGGTGTTTGCCGGACCGGGTCTGGGGATTTTTCTGACAGGGTTGTTGGCCTTGGGCTCGAACCTGCTGGGGCAGACGTCCGCAACCTTGTGGCTGGTGTATGCCGCTGTCGGCCTGGTGACGCTGCTGGCGATTCTGCCGTTCCTGCCGCAGCCGGCCGCCACTTCAACGGTGATACCGCTTGCCACCAAGTCGGCTGCCCAAGGCGTCGGACGCTTACCGGTAATCTATGGGTTGTACGGTCTGGGCTACATCATCCCGGCCACTTTCCTCTCACAAATGGCCAGCGCGCAGTTCCATGGGCAATGGCAAGCCGATCTGTTCTGGCCGTGCTTTGGTCTGGCGGCGGCGACCGGGGTCGTGTTGGTGAGCCTGCGTCGGCACAACCCGAACGCAACTCGTCATTGGCTGATGGCGACGCTATGGCTACAGGCCGCCGGGGTGTTTGCTTGCCTGTTGGGCAGCGGTGCCGGCCTGGCGCTGGGGGTGATCCTGTGTGGCGGGCCGTTTCTGGCCTGCATGCAACTGGTGATGCAGCGCTCCCGGGAACTGGCGCCCCACGCCACCCAGCGCAATGCCGGGCTGCTGACCGCGTGCTTCGCCGTGGGTCAGCTCAGCGGGCCGTTGCTAGCCGCGTTGAGCAGCCATTTCAGCGGTGGCTTGCAACCCGCGCTGGTGATCGCCGGCGGCGGTTTTATCATTGCCGCAGGCTTGTTGCTGCGCCCGATCAGGGTTGCCCAAGTGCTTTGCGCAAACGACGGCGCACCCACTGCTCTGCGCTCACAAAAGTGATCCCGAGCAAAACCAGTACCGCGCCGATCACAAAGTTCAGGCTCAGCTCTTCACCCAGCAGCACCACGCCGAACGTGACGCCGAACAACGGCGTCATGAACGAAAACACCGCGAGGTTCGCCGCCAGGTAACGGCGCAGTAGCCAGAACCACGTCAGGTAGCTGAAGAACGACACCACCAATCCCTGAAACAGCACGCTGGCCACCGCCACCGTGGTCAGGCTGACATGGGTGACCTGACCACTGAGGATCGCGATCAGCAGCAGGCCGACGAAGCCGACGATCAGTTGATAAAACAGCGTCAGGGTCACCGGCGCTTCCGACAGACGCGAGGCGCGCACCACTACAGTGGTCGCGCCCCACGACGCGCCGGCCAGCACACCCAGGGCATCGCCCATCAACATGCGGTGGTCAAGATTGTCCCAGGACACACCACCGGCAAACGCAATGGCAATGCCAATGAACGCCAGAAAAATCCCCAGCCACTGCACCGGTCTTAAACGCTCACTCGGCAGCAACCAATGCACGCCCAACGCGGTAAAGATCGGCGCGGTGTAGAGAAATACCGACATATGCGCCGCCGTGGTCAGTTGCAGACCTTCGGCAATGAAGAAGAACTCCAGGCCAAACAACGCGCCGGCCAGCAAGCCGCCGCGCCAGGTAGTCCCGACCTGATCCCAACCGCCCTTCCAGCAGATCAATAATCCTACAAGCAACGCGGAAATACCCGACCGCCCCGCCGCCTGCATGACCGGCGCGATGTCGGGCGCCGCCCATTTGATCATCACCTGTTGCACACCCCAGATCAGGCACAGCCCGACCATCACTTGCAGGGCAAACCCATCGGCGCTACGCCGGGTGGCGCTCACC
>NZ_JBFTMK010000520.1:0-3596 GCF_056396965.1 Pseudomonas sp. 05N434 | reverse complement strand
GGCACCAATCCATCGGCCAGGCGTTTGGCGGCGAGGTGGTCCGTGCCCGTCAGGTCATGCACGGAAAGACCAGCCCGGTATTTCACGAGGACAAGGGCGTATTCGAAGGTCTGAATCGCCCGTTGACGGTCACCCGCTACCATTCGCTGATCGTCAAGCGCGAAACCCTGCCCGATTGCCTGGAGCTGACTGCCTGGACCCAGCTCGAAGACGGCTCGGTGGATGAGATCATGGGCCTGCGTCACAAGACGCTGAACATCGAGGGTGTGCAATTCCACCCCGAGTCTATCCTCACCGAACAGGGGCACGAGCTGTTCGCCAACTTCCTCAAACAAACTGGCGGCACGCGCTAAGGACTTTCCATGGATATCAAGACAGCCCTGAGCCGTATCGTCGGCCACCTCGACCTCAGTACCGATGAAATGCGTGATGTCATGCGCGAAATCATGACCGGGCAATGCACGGACGCACAGATTGGTGCGTTCATGATGGCCATGCGCATGAAGAGCGAAAGCATCGACGAGATCGTCGGCGCCGTGACGGCGATGCGCGAGTTGGCGGACAAGGTCGAACTCAACACCCTCGACGGCGTGGTCGATGTGGTCGGCACCGGCGGCGACGGGGCCAATATCTTCAACGTCTCGACTGCTTCCTCATTCGTGGTCGCAGCGGCTGGTTGCACCGTGGCCAAGCACGGTAACCGTGCAGTGTCGGGCAAAAGCGGCAGCGCCGATTTGCTGGAAGCAGCCGGTATCTACCTGAACCTGACCCCGGTTCAGGTTGCACGCTGCATCGACAACGTCGGTATCGGTTTCATGTTTGCCCAGACTCATCACAGCGCCATGAAGCACGCCGCCGGTCCGCGCCGCGAGCTGGGCTTGCGCACCTTGTTCAACATGCTCGGCCCGCTTACGAATCCGGCCGGTGTGAAACACCAGGTGGTGGGTGTGTTCAGTCAGGCGTTGTGCCGGCCATTGGCCGAAGTCTTGCAGCGCTTGGGCAGTAAGCACGTGCTGGTGGTGCACTCCAAGGATGGCCTGGACGAGTTCAGCCTGGCGGCCCCGACCTTTGTCGCGGAGTTGAAGAATGACCAGATCACCGAGTATTGGGTCGAGCCCGAAGATCTGGGGATGAAGAGCCAGAGCCTGCACGGTCTGTCGGTGGAAAGCCCGGCGGCTTCCCTGGAACTGATTCGCGATGCCTTGGGCAAGCGCAAGACCGAGAACGGTCAGAAAGCCGCCGAGATGATCGTGCTCAATGCCGGCGCCGCGCTGTACGCCGCCGACCATGCCAGCAGTTTGAAAGAAGGCGTTGCCCTGGCGCACGATGCGCTGCACACAGGCCTCGCTCGGGAAAAACTTGAGGAGTTGGGTGCATTTACCGCGGTATTCAAAGTGGAGAATGAGGGATGAGTGTACCGACGGTTCTGGAAAAAATTCTGGCCCGCAAAGTCCAGGAAGTCGCCGAGCGTAGCGCTCGTGTGAGCCTGGCAGAGCTGGAAAACCTGGCCAAGGCGGCCGATGCACCCCGTGGTTTCGCCAAGGCATTGATCGATCAGGCCAAGAAGAAACAGCCGGCGGTGATTGCTGAAATCAAGAAAGCTTCGCCAAGCAAGGGCGTGATTCGCGAGAACTTCGTGCCTGCGGACATTGCCAGGAGTTACGAGAAGGGCGGGGCTACTTGCCTGTCGGTGCTCACCGACATCGACTACTTCCAGGGTGCGGATGCGTATCTGCAACAAGCCCGGGCGGCGTGCAAGCTGCCGGTGATCCGCAAAGACTTCATGATCGATCCGTACCAGATCATCGAGTCCCGCGCCCTGGGCGCTGATTGCGTGCTGTTGATCGTCTCCGCACTGGATGACGTGAAAATGGCCGAGCTGGCGGCCGTGGCCAAAAGTGTCGGCCTCGATGTGCTGGTGGAAGTCCACGATGGCGACGAGCTGGAGCGGGCCTTGAAAACCCTCGACACGCCGCTGGTGGGCGTGAACAACCGCAACCTGCACACCTTCGAGGTCAGCCTGGAAACCACCCTCGACTTGTTGCCGCGTATTCCGCGTRATCGTCTGGTGGTCACCGAGAGTGGCATTCTTAACCGCGCCGATGTCGAGCTGATGGAAATCAGCGACGTGTATGCGTTCCTGGTCGGCGAAGCGTTCATGCGCGCCGAAAGCCCGGGTACTGAACTGCAGCGCCTGTTCTTTCCTGAGCGCGGTGTTCCAGTGAGCGGCTCTACGCTCGACTGAACACATTTTCGCAGGCAACCCGATCCCCTGTGGGAGCGGGTTTGCCCGCGAGTAGGTCATCAAGCCCCCCAAAGACTTCATGTCTTACGGAGTCGTCCATGTCCCAGCCAACCTCTCTGACCATCGAAGCCGGCCTGCTCGCCGAACAGGACCTGTTGGCCCATGTGTGCACCGGTGATTCGGAGTTCGGCTTGCTGTTCTGGCAACCCACAGACCAGGCATTGGTCATGCCGCGCCGCTTGAATCGCTTGCCGGGTTTCGAGGCAGCGTGCGAGATATCAGCCGCTGCCGGTTGGCCGGTACTGCTGCGCGAAACCGGCGGCGAGCCGGTGCCGCAATCGGCATCGACCCTCAACATCGCGCTGGTCTACGCGCCACCGCGTAGCGAGGGCGACCAGAACCGGATCGAAACCGCCTATCGCCGACTCTGTGACCCGATTTGCCAGCTGCTTGACGAGTTGGGTGGTGTGTCGTCCCTGGGCGAAATTGAAGGCGCGTTCTGCGATGGCCGTTTCAACGTCAACCTCGATGGTCGCAAGATGGTCGGTACCGCTCAGCGCTGGCGGCAGAGCAAGGGCGGTCAGCGTCCGGTCGGGCTGGTGCACGGGGCGATGCTGATCGATAACGAGCGAGAGTCAATGGTCGCGGCGGTCAATCGTTTCAACGAAGCCTGCGGTCTGGAACAGCGGGTTCGCGCAGAAAGCCACATTGCCCTGCATGAAAAATTTGCCGCTCCTGATGCACTGGAACGGCTCGATGCGTTGTATCGCCAAATACTGGCAGAAGTGCTCGGGGCTTAAGTGTTCCAGGCTTCGGTTTTCAGAGCCTAGCGCGTACCGAAGACCACCATGGTCTTGCCTTTGACGTCGACCAGGTTGCGTTCTTCCAGATCCTTGAGCACGCGGCCGACCATCTCACGGGAACAACCGACAATCCGGCCGATCTCCTGGCGGGTCACCTTGATCTGCATGCCATCCGGGTGGGTCATGGCGTCTGGCTGCTTGCACAGCTCCAGCAGGCAGCGCGCCACGCGGCCGGTCACGTCGAAGAATGCAAGGTCGCCGACCTTGCGCGTGGTATTGCGCAGGCGTTGTGCGATTTGTCCGCTGAGCACGTAAAGAATGTCTGGATCCTGTTGAGACAACTCGCGGAATTTCGCGTAGCTGATTTCCGCGACTTCGCATTCGACTTTGGCGCGAACCCAGGCGCTGCGCTCCTGTTCCAGTCCTGCTTGCTCGAACAGACCCAGTTCACCGAAGAAGTCGCCGGAGTTGAGGTAGGCAATGATCATTTCACGGCCGTCGTCATCCTCGATCAGGATGGTCACCGAACCCTTGATGATGAAGAACAA
>NZ_JBFTMK010000519.1:0-3597 GCF_056396965.1 Pseudomonas sp. 05N434 | reverse complement strand
CGCCGATGATCGGGTTGTGCGGTGGCACCGAGAAGTTCTTGAAACTGAAGTCCGGCTGTGCGCCCAGCAGGCGGATCAGATTGTCGTGGGCGTCTGAATAGTTCCACGAGTGGCTGATGAACAAATGATAGGTTTGCATGGGGGGCCCTCGGTATCGCCAATGTGCGAAGAGGGTTTTGAATGTATGCAGTTGAATGGCCGAAACAAGGGCTTCGCGGTGAAAGAGAAGTGCCCTTCAAACAGGCGTGCGGACGCCCTACAGAAATATCTGATGTTTAAGTCGACGGGTTGTTTTGTAGGTTGTTTTGTAGGTGGTTACGAGCGGCCAGCCGTCCCGTTAATGTCGGGGCGGCTGGAGCGTCTGTTTAATAGCTGTTTTCAGGCAAGCTGGCGATGATCGACCGGTAGCTGTTCATCCGTTGCTGCTGCACGCGGCCATCTTCCAGGGCCTTGAGCAGGGCGCAGCCCGGTTCGCGGTCGTGTTTGCAGTCGCGGAAGCGGCAGGTGCCGAGCAGGTCGTTGAACTCGATGAAGCCGGCTTCGACGTCGGCACGGCTGACGTGACCCAGGCCGAACTCGCGGATACCCGGAGAGTCGATCAGCTCACCGCCACCGGGGAAGTGGAACAACCGCGCGGTGGTGGTGGTGTGGGTGCCCTGGCCCGACAGCTCGGACAGCGGGCCGACGCGGGTTTCGACTTCCGGCAACAGGCTGTTGACCAAAGATGATTTGCCGACACCGGACTGGCCGACGAACACACTGATGTGCCCGTCCAACAGTTTTTGAAGTTGTTCCATGCCGTTGCCGTGGTGCGCCGACACTTCCAGCACCGGGTARCCCAGCGTGCGGTARACYGCCAGCAAGGCATTCAGCGCCGGGGCGTTCTGCTCGTCGATCAGGTCGAATTTGTTCAGCAGCAACAACGGGCGGATACCCGCATGTTCCGCGGCAACCAGGTAGCGGTCGATCAGGTTGGCATGAGGCTCTGGCAGCGGTGCGAAGACGATGACGATCATGTCGACGTTGGCCGCCACCGGCTTGAGCTGTCCACGACTGTCCGGGCGGCAGAGCTCGGTTTTGCGCGGCAGTTGCGCCACGATCACGCCGATGCCCTGGTTGCCGGCACGCCATACGACCTGATCACCGGTCACCAGCGCCGGCAGGTTGGCGCGCAAGTGGCAGCGGAATACCTGGCCGGCCAGCTCGCCATCGAGGGCTTCGACTTCAACCTGTACACCGAAGTGCGCGATCACCAGGCCCGTCTGTTCCGGACCCAGGTCGCCACCCTCAAGTGCCTCGACAGCCGAGGACTCGCGTTTGGCGGCGCGGGCAGCGCGCTCGCCCTGAATCTTTTCGATGCGCCAGTTTTGACGACGATTGAGTTGGCGTTTGGCCATGGGTGTTCCGTATCGAGAATGCAGCGATTAGGTAAAACGGTCGCGAGTTTAGCACGCCCGGCCGTCTCCCTAGGCTAAACTGCGAACCTACGCCGAGGAGCCGACATATGCAGAACCCGCAGAACCTGATCTGGATCGACCTGGAAATGACCGGGCTGAACCCTGATACCGACGTCATCATCGAGATGGCCACCATCGTCACCGACAGTAATTTGAACACCTTGGCTGAAGGTCCGGTGATCGCCATTCATCACAGCGACGAGATCCTCGCCGGCATGGACGAGTGGAATACCCGTCAACACGGCGGCTCCGGACTGACCCAACGGGTTCGCGACAGCCGCATCAGCATGGCCGAAGCGGAAGCCCAGACCATCGCCTTCCTGGAGAAATGGGTGCCGAAGGGCAAGTCGCCGATCTGTGGCAACAGCATCTGCCAGGACCGTCGCTTCCTTTATACCCACATGAAGTCGCTGGAAAGCTATTTCCACTACCGCAACCTCGACGTGTCGACCCTCAAGGAGTTGGCCGCGCGTTGGGCACCGGATGTGCGCGACAGCTTCAAAAAGGGCAGCACCCACCTGGCCCTGGACGACATCCGCGAATCGATCGCCGAGCTGCAACACTACCGCAAGAATTTCATCAAGTTCTGATTGGGTGGCAACGAGGGTTTTTGTGGCGAGGGGGCTTGTCGGAACGCCGCACCGTCCCGCTCGGCTGCGTAGCAGTCGTAAAGTCAGCCGGCGTGGTCTATTTGAAGAGTTGCTCTCTCAGCAAATAGGGCCGCTCTGCGGCGCAGCGGGGCAAGCTCCCTCGACACAGGTACCCTTGCCCCCTTTTGGTGCCCTGACGATCTGAGTAGACTGCGCGCCTTCTCGTAAGGACCGCCACCATGTTGCTGATGCTCTACCTGATCGCCATTACTGCCGAAGCCATGACTGGCGCCCTTTCTGCGGGCCGTCGCGGCATGGACTGGTTTGGCGTGGTATTGATTGCATGCGTCACGGCGTTGGGCGGCGGTTCGGTGCGCGACGTGTTGCTTGGCCATTACCCGCTGACCTGGGTCAAACACCCGGAATACCTGGTGCTGACGTCGATCGCTGCGATGTTCACCGTCTTCGCTGCGCGCTGGATGCGCCATCTGCGCTCGCTGTTTCTGGTGCTCGACGCCGCGGGCCTGGTCGCGTTCACCCTGATCGGCTGCATGACCGCCCTGGAAATGGGCCACGGCATGCTGGTGGCCTCGGTCAGCGGCGTGATCACCGGGGTATTCGGTGGCATTCTGCGGGACATCTTCTGCAACGACATCCCGCTGATTTTCCGCCGCGAACTCTACGCCAGCGTCTCGTTTGCTGCGGCGTGGTGCTATTTATTCTGTATCTATCTGCAATTGCCGGGTGAACAGGCGATCCTGATCACGCTATTCGGCGGCTTCCTGCTGCGCTTGCTGGCGATCCGTTTCCACTGGGAAATGCCCAAGTTCGTTTATAACGACGAAGCCTGATTTACACGCAGTCCCTGTAGCAGCTGCCGAAGGCTGCGTTCGAGGCCGAAGGGCTCGCTTCGCAGTCGCGCCGAACGCAGTCTTCGGCAGCTACTACATAAGCCCGTGTTGTTTTAGCGCCCATTCGACATGCTCGCGCACCAGTTCCGACGGATAGTCCCGCCGTGCCTTCAACGCTTCCAGCACCGGAATGCTCGACGGCGCATTGCCCAGGCCGACCGCCAGATTGCGCAACCAACGCTCGTAACCGGCCCGACGCAACGGTGAACCTTCGGTGCTGCTGAGGAATTTTTCTTCGTCCCACATGAACAGTTCGGCCAGTTCGGCGTTGTCCAGGTTGTGCCGGGGTTTGAAGTCGCTTTCCCCGGAAGGTCGGGCGAAGCGGTTCCATGGGCAGACAATCTGGCAGTCATCGCAACCGAACACCCGATTGCCGATCAGCGGTCGTAAATCTTCAGGAATCGCGCTTTTCAGTTCGATGGTCAGGTACGAAATGCAGCGACGGGCGTCCAGCACATAGGGGCCGACGAAGGCATTGGTCGGGCAAATGTCCAGGCAGGCCGTGCAGCGACCGCAGTGCTCGGTGGCGTGGGGTGGGTCCACCGGCAGCGGCAGGTCGACGAACAGTTCGCTGAGGAAGAAGTAACTGCCGGCCTTGCGATTCAAGACCAGCGTGTTTTTGCCGATCCAGCCCAGGCC
>NZ_JBFTMK010000518.1:0-3603 GCF_056396965.1 Pseudomonas sp. 05N434 | reverse complement strand
AGCCTCGACATTGGGTGTAACCCAGTTGCCCATGCGATTGCTGACCAGCATCGGCAGGTCGGAGTGATAAAAACCGATTACCGGCACATCGAGTTGGCGCTTGGCGTCCAAAGCGGCCCAGGCGGTCAGGTAAGGGTCGCCGACTTCAATCAGATCGGGTTGTAAATCTCGCAGAACATTGCGCCACGGCCCGAGACGGAGGGGGAAGCGATAACCCTTGCCGAAGGGYAGGGCGGGGGCCGGAACCGTATAGACACCATCCTGTTCACTCAAATGCGCCCCTGGGATCAGCAGGCTATGGCAAATGCCGGGTTTGATGCCCAAACGACGGTGCTTGGCATCCAGATACGTGCGCACGCCACCGCTGGCAGGGGCGTAGAACATGGTTATGTCAGCGATATGCACGATGAACATCCCTCCGGGTTCGATGTGCTCCCTTTGGTTGACCTATATGAAGGATAGATGTTCGGTTGGGTTTTGCGGCGATGCCGAGGGCTTTGGACTGTTGTGTGGCGAGGGAGCGTGCTCCCGCTCGGCTGCGAAGCAGTCGTAAAATCAGCTGGTGTGTTCAATCTGACACACCTTCAATCCCGATTTTTGGGTCGCTTTGCGACCCAGCGGGAGCAAGCTCCCWCGCCACGGTGTCTGTGAACAGACGCTAGATACGGAAACTGCCCACCAATTGCTTCAAGCGCGAGGCCTGCTGCTCAAGGTCCGAGCACGCCCGCAGGGTCGATTGCAGGTTTTCCACGCCTTCCTGGTTCAGCGTGTTGATCTCGGTGATGTCCACATTGATCGACTCCACCACTGCCGTCTGTTCCTCGGTCGCCGTGGCCACCGACTGGTTCATGCCGTCGATTTCGCCGATGCGCAACGTCACGCTGTTCAGGCGCTCGCCCGCCAGGTTGGCGATTTCCACGCTGTCCTGGCTGTGGCGCTGGCTGTCGCTCATGGTGCTGACGGATTCACGGGCGCCGACTTGCAGCTCCTCGATCATGGTCTGCACCTGTTGCGCCGACTCCTGTGTGCGGTGCGCCAGGTTGCGTACCTCGTCGGCCACCACGGCAAAACCGCGCCCGGCTTCACCGGCCCGCGCTGCTTCGATGGCGGCGTTGAGCGCCAGCAGGTTGGTTTGCTGGGAAATGCTGGTGATCACTTCGAGAATCTGCCCGATGTTCACGGTTTTGCTGTTCAGCGATTCGATGTTGGTGCTCGAAGCGCTGAGCATGCTCGACAGCTGATTCATCGCGGCAATGCTGCGATCCACCACTTGCTGGCCGTCTTCGGCCAGGCTGCGGGCATCGCTGGCCTGATTCGATGCCTGGGCGGCGTTACGGGCGATTTCCTGAGCCGCGGCGCCGAGCTGGTTGATGGCCGCGGCGACGCTGTTGGTGCGCGAAGCTTGCTGGTCGGAGTTGAACATCGACGAGTTCGAGGCCGCCACCACCCGCAAGGCCACTTCGTTGACCTGGCCGGTGGCCGAGGACACTTCGCGGATCGATGTATGAATTCGCTCCACGAAACGATTGAACGCCGTGCCAAGGACGCCGAATTCGTCCTGATTCTGGATGGTCAGGCGTTTGGTCAGGTCGCCTTCACCGTCGGCGATGTCTTCCATGGCGCGGGTCATCACGTGCAGCGGCTGGATCAGCAGGCGGATCAGCATGCCCAGCAAGCCAATGATGATGGCCACTGCAATCAGGGTCGCGATGATCGCCGAGGTGCGGAATTCGCTGAGCATGGAGAAGGCTTTGTCCTTGTCCACCGACAGGCCGATGTACCAGTTGACCGAGGACAGTCCCTTGATCGGGGTGAAGGTCACGATGCGGGTTTTGCCGTCGACTTCGATCTCGCTCGGCTTATTACCGATGACGGGCGTGTCTTGTGGGTAGACGTCCTTGAGGTTTTTCATCGCCAGCGTTTTGTCCGGGTGGACCAGGATCTTGCCGTCGGCGCTGACCAGGAACGCATAGCCCATGCCGTCGAAGTCCAGCGCGTTGAGGCTGTCGGTGATCGCTTGCAGGCTCAGGTCGCCACCGACCACACCGATGTTCTGACCGTCCTTGAGAACGCTGTCGACGATGGAAATCACCAACTGGCCAGACGCCAGGTCGATGTAAGGTTCGGTCAAGGCTGACCCGCTGGTGCTTTGCGCGCTCTTGTACCAAGGGCGGACGCGAGGGTCATAGCCGTCGGGCATCTTGCTGTCCGGACGGATAATGAAGGTGCCATCCTTGTTGCCCAGGTAGGCACCCATGAAGGTCGATGTGACAGCCTTCTGTTCCAGCAGTTTGGCGACGTTGTCGGTCTCGGCGTTCAGGGCAACGGTCTGTGACAGGTTTTCGATCAACAGGCTACGACCCGCCAGCCAGGTCTGAATGTTCTTGGCGGTGACGTTACCCATTTCTTGCAGGTAGTTGTCCAGGTCGCGGCGTATCGCATTGCGCTRCAAATAGTCGTTGTACAGTGTGAACGAAGCGAATGCGGCGATAACGATCAGGGCGGCGGCAAGCAGTATTTTATGGCTGAAGCGCAGGTTTTTATTCATGGCTTGGGGTCCGCTAGGTCTTAATGTCCAGGGCGTGCTTTTATAAAGGCACGCAAATTGGGCAGTGTTGAAAGTAAGCTGATAGTTCCGTCTCTCCTTAGGGAATTACCGACGCTATTTTCAGTCTGGTCTCTCGGTTGTTATCGGCCATGCAGGATCAAAGATTAACCATGGGTGACAAAATGCCTGACTCATCGCAACTCGTTATCGGCGCTGACCTCGCTGGCCAGCCAATCGCCCAGGCCATGCGCCTGGCGAACCGTCACGGTTTGGTAGCGGGCGCTACCGGGACCGGTAAAACCGTTACGTTGCAGCGCCTGGCCGAAGCGTTCAGCGATGCAGGCGTGGCGGTGTTCGCGGCGGATATCAAAGGCGACTTGTGCGGCCTGGGCGCCGCCGGTAACCCTCAAGGCAAGGTCGCGGAGCGGATCGCCGGCATGCCCTGGCTGAACCATAAGCCTCAGGCGTATCCGGTAACCCTGTGGGATATTCACGGTCAGTCCGGTCATCCATTGCGCACCACCTTGAGCGAAATGGGGCCGTTGCTGCTCGGCAGCCTGCTGGAGCTGACCGACAGTCAGCAGTCGGCACTTTATGCCGCGTTCAAGGTGGCCGACCGCGAAGGGCTGTTGCTGCTGGATTTGAAGGATTTGAAGGCGCTGCTCAATCATCTGCGCGATAACCCCGAATTGCTGGGCGATGACGCGGCACTGATGACCACCGGTTCCAGCCAGGCACTGTTGCGCCGTTTGGCGACGCTGGAACAGCAGGGCGCCGAAGCGTTGTTCGGTGAACCGGCACTGCAACTGGAAGATATTTTGCAACCGGCGATGGACGGTCGCGGGCGCATCCATTTGCTCGACGCCAGCCGTCTGGTGCACGAAGCGCCGAAGGTCTACGCGACGTTCCTGCTGTGGTTGCTGGCTGAATTGTTCGAGCAACTGCCGGAACGCGGCGATGCCGATAAACCGCTGCTGGCGCTGTTTTTCGACGAGGCGCACTTGTTGTTCGCCGGTACGCCCAAGGCGTTGCAGGATCGTCTGGAACAAGTGGTG
>NZ_JBFTMK010000517.1:0-3607 GCF_056396965.1 Pseudomonas sp. 05N434 | reverse complement strand
GAAGATGACGAGGGCTGACCGGAAACCAGCGCCGCTCGCGAAACCGCTCGATGCCGCGTCCCAGCCACCAGTTCAGCAGCGACCCCAGCACGTTGCCCAGCGTTGCCACTGCCAACAGCGACCAGAGCCAATACCGGTCGCTGAGCAACAACCCCACCAGCACCGCTTCGGACTGCAAGGACAGCAGGCTCGCGGCGCCGAACGCCGCGAGAAACAACCCGATGTAGGCACCGAACATCAATGGGCGGGGTAGTCCGCCACCACCACGTCAGTGCCATCCTTTTGCAGGCCGATCACCTGATAGGCATCGCTCATGCCGTCCATTTCCATCCCGGGCGAGCCCATCGGCATACCGGGGGCTGCAACTCCCAACAGATCGTCACGTTTGCTCAAGGCCAGCACTTGGTCGGCCGGCACATGGCCTTCGACGAACTTGCCGTTGATCAAGGCGGTGTGGCACGACGCCAGGCGAGGCGGTACGCCGTGTTGTTGCTTGAACTGGCTCATATCGGCTTCGACGTGGTCTTCGACCTTGAAGCCGTTGGCTTCCAGATGGCTGACCCATTTTTTGCAGCAGCCGCAATTGGCGTCGCGGTGCACTTCGATCGGGATCAGGTCGGCGGCCTGGGCCAGGGAGGAGATGAAGAGGGCGCTCAGGGCGGCCAGACGCAGGTGGGTTCGCATGGGAGTCTCGTCTCGGGTTACGGCCAAAAAGGTGCATTTTGACTCTTTTATCCGACTGGGCATTGCGCGAGTGTTTCTAAGTTATACAAGGTCGGCTGGCCAGATCATCGCAGGTTGATGCTGTCAGCTGAATGAGCGAGGAATGACAAAAATGTCAGGTGTGCCGTCTGAGCGTCGAAAACCGGCGCTCAGGGGGACTTACGAACTGTAAAATTTGCAAGCCTACGGCAAGGGCAACGGCTACCGGTCGAGCAACTTCATGACCTCTTCCGGATAGCGCAAGCCAGCGGTGGCATTGGCCGGGAATATCGCTTCAAGGGCCTGCAACTCTTCGCGGCTCAGTTTCACCTCCAGCGCGGCCACATTTTCCTCCAGGTATTTACGTTGTTTGGTGCCCGGAATCGGGATCAGGTAATCCCCTTGAGCCAAGACCCAGGCTAAGGCCAATTGGCCGGCTGTCACGCCTTTGTCGGCGGCCAGCGTTTGTACCTGCTGCACCAGCAACAGGTTTTTGGAAAAGTTTTCCCCTTGGAAACGCGGGCTGAAGCGACGGTAGTCGTCTGCGGCGAAGTCATCCGGGCTTTTCAGTGCCCCGGTCAAAAAGCCCCGGCCCAACGGGCTATAAGGTACAAAGGCCACGCCCAGGCGCTGGCATGCGGCCAGGCAACCGTTCTCTTCCTGATCGCGGCTCCACAGCGAATATTCACTTTGCAGGGCGCTGATCGGATGAACCTTGTGCGCTCGCTCCAGTGTATCGACCGAGGCCTCACTCAATCCCAGGTAACGCACCTTGCCGGCCCTCACCAGTTCGGCCATGGCGCCGACGGTTTCCTCGATGGCCACCTGCGGATCGATGCGGTGCTGGTAATACAAATCCAGGGTTTCCACGCCCAGGCGCTTGAGGGTGCCGTCGATCGCTTCGCGAATGTATTCCGGGCGACCGTTGACGCCACGCGCGCCGGGGTTGGACGGGTCGCGGACAATGCCGAACTTGCTGGCCAGGAACACTTGGTCGCGCTTGCCGACAATCGCCTTGCCGATTAGCTCTTCGTTGGTGTGTGGGCCGTACATGTCTGCCGTGTCGAGCAGGTTGATCCCCAGCTCCAGCGCGCGATGCAGCGTTGCCGTGGCTTCGCGGGTGTCCACGCCGGTGGTGTAGAAATCGGTCATGCCCATGCAGCCCAGACCGATGGCTGACACCTGTGGTCCGTTCTTGCCCAGTTGACGTGTTTGCATGAAATGAACTCCCTGTGGATGTAGGCGCTTAGTGTCGATCTCGACAGAACGAAGATAAACCGGCTAAAAGTGCTATCACTGTTCGTAATTTCTAAATAATCATCGAGTCCTGACCATGGATCGTTTAAACGCCATGCGTGTATTCACGCGAATCGTCGAACTGGGCGGCTTCGCCAAGGCGGCGGACAGCCTGCAATTACCGCGTGCCTCCGTGACCATTCTGATCAAGCAACTTGAGGCCCACCTGGGCGTGCAACTGCTGCAACGCACCACCCGGCAAATCAGCCTGACGCTCGATGGCGCAGCCTATTACCCGCGTTGCGTGCGGTTGCTGGCGGATCTGGAGGAAACCGAAGCCGTGTTTTCCGCTGCTCGCCACAACCCCAAAGGCCTGTTGCGAGTGGATATGCCGGCGGGAGTGGGGCGTTTGATGGTGATCCCGGCATTGCCGCAATTCACTGCACGCTATCCCTTGATCGAGCTGGAAATCGGTTTGAATGACCGGACTGTGGATCTGATCCGCGAAGGTGTCGATTGCGTGTTGCGGGGCGGCTCGGCCCTGGACGAATCACTGGTGGCGCGACCGCTGGCCACACTGGATCAGGTCACGTGTGCGAGTCCCGAATACTTGCAACGTTGCGGGACTCCGCGGTGTCTGGAGGATCTGAAGGGGCATCGGATGGTGGAGTACTTTTCCAATAGCACGGGCAAACGCTACGGACTGGAGTTTGTCGTCGATGGGCAGTTGCGGTTGATCGACCTGCCCAAGCACGTCGCGGTCAACAGCTCCGATGGCTATCTGGCGGCGTGTGAGGCGGGATATGGCTTGGTCCAGGCTCCGTATTATCACGTTGCCCGTCAATTGAAGGAGGGACGTTTGATCGAGGTCCTGAGGGATGTGCCGCCACCGGGTATGCCGCTGACGGCGCTCTATCCTCCTCACCGCCAGTTATCCCGGCGGGTTAGGGTATTTGTCGACTGGCTGGTGGAACTTTGCGCTCAGCCGGGTAATGACTTTTACAGGAAACCCTCACGCGGCTGAGCGGGCTCCAATGGGTGCATCGGCGCAGCGCTGGCTTCTCGTGGCGCTCGCGTTCTGCTGCAAATCGTCATGCAACTGTTGCATGTATACGCAGCCCAGATCGAGGGATCGAACCTGCACGCCCCGATGAAACAGGGCGAACCAGCCATTGTCACCTGACGTAGGCATCAAGCCGGTAAAGGCGAAGCCCAGCGCCGAAAAACTGCACAAGTCCCGGGCGAAGTGCCGGGACAGTTCGAGCCGTGCCGAGATCACCCAGTGCCCGGGCAGTTGCCGGAGTTGCTCAAGTAAATCATTGTTCAAATGCTGAATGATAATGTCGACCCGATGCTGATGTTGTTCAATTTGCAAGGACGTGGCGAGGCGCGGAGTGTCCTGGTGGGTTCCGAATACCGAGCACAGGTGTTGCATAAGCGCCCGGCAGCTTTCGGGCCATTGGATATCGGGGAGTGGTCGTGTGTGTCCTTCGATCATGTGGCAACACATCACCATGGTTTCCGGAAGTGGTTCGCCAAATGGCGAGGGGACGTAGTCGGGAAGCAGTCCAGTGTTGTGGAAACCGAGTTTTTTTGCGATGCGTTGCGTGTAGGGATGGTGGGTCACTTGCATGATCGAGGCGCTTTTAAGCTCGAGGCGCTTTTAAGC
>NZ_JBFTMK010000516.1:0-5306 GCF_056396965.1 Pseudomonas sp. 05N434 | reverse complement strand
CATGTACGTCCTGCAGGTTGTCGAGTTCGACTATCACTCGACAATCTCCGAAAACAACCGCGTCCATGTCCTGCCGATCACTCCAACTCGTGGGCTGATCTACGACCGCAATGGTGTGGTCCTGGCAGACAACCGGCCCAGCTTCAACCTGACCATCACCCGCGAACGCGCTTCCGATGTCAAACGCGAGCTGGATGAAGTGGTCAACCTCCTGCACCTGCCGGCCGAGGACCGTACACTGTTCGACAAGGCGATGAAGCAGGCCAGGCACCCCTTCGTCCCGGTCACGCTGTTCTATGAGCTCAGCGAAGAACAGATCGCCGTACTCGCGGTCAACGAGTTCCGTCTGCCCGGAATCGATGTAGAGCCGCAGTTCGTTCGCCACTACCCCATGGGCGCGCACTTTGCGCATTCGATCGGCTACGTCGGTCGCATTAACGAAAAAGAATCCAAAGCCCTGGACACGGTGGAATACCGTGGCACCCAATCCATTGGCAAAACCGGTATCGAGAAATTCTACGAATCAGAATTGCACGGCCATGTGGGTTACGAAGAAGTCGAAACCAATGCCCAGGGCCGCGTGCTGCGAGTGCTCAAGCATACCGACCCGATCCCCGGCAAAAACATCGTCCTGAGCCTCGACGTCAAACTTCAGGAAGCCGCCGAGGAGGCATTGGGCGATCGGCGTGGCTCGGTGGTCGCTCTCGATCCGTCGACCGGCGAAGTATTGGCCATGGTCAGCAAGCCAAGCTTCGACCCGAACCTGTTTGTGACGGGCATCAGCTTTAAGGAATACGCGGCACTGCACGACTCCATCGACCGGCCGCTGTTCAATCGCGTGCTGCGCGGGCTCTACGCACCTGGCTCGACCATCAAGCCGGAAGTGGCGATCGCCGGCCTCGACGCCGGAGTCGTAACCCCGCAGACCCGAGTCTTCGATCCGGGCTATTACCAGTTACCGGATTTTGATCATAAATACCGTAACTGGAATCACAGTGGTGATGGCTGGGTGAACATGGACACGGCGATCATGCGCTCCAACGACACCTACTTCTACGATTTGGCCCATAAGCTGGGCATTGATCGTCTGCACGACTACATGGCGATGTTCGGCCTGGGCGAGAAGGTCTCGCTGGACATGTTCGAAGAGTCTCCCGGGTTGATGCCGTCTCAGGCCTGGAAGCGCGCCACGCGGCGACAGGCATGGTTCCCCGGCGAGACAGTGATCCTCGGCATTGGCCAGGGCTATATGCAGGTCACTCCTCTGCAGCTGGCACAGGCCACCGCGCTGATCGCCAACAAAGGTGTATGGAACCGGCCGCACCTGGCCAAGACCGTGGATGGCGTCGCGCCGGTGGACGAGCATCCGATGCCGAACATCCTGCTCAAGGATCCGCGTGACTGGGAGCAGGTCAACCACGGCATGCAGATGGTGATGCACGACGCGCGCGGGATTGCCCGAGCGGCGGCGGAGGGCGCGCAGTACCGCATCGCCGGCAAAAGTGGCACCGCGCAAGTGGTGGCGATCAAGCAGGGTGAACGCTACAACCGGGCGAAAACCCTGGAGCGCAACCGCGACAACGCCTTGTTCGTCGGATTTGCTCCGGCCGAACATCCGCAGATTGTCATCTCGGTGATGATCGAAAACGGCGAGGCCGGTGGTCGCGTCGCCGGCCCTGTGGTGCGGCAGATCATGGAAACCCTGCGCAGATCAAGCGGTAAATCTCTTCGAAACTGGTGGATGACGCAACGATCTTGCCGGTAAAGCCTTGCTGGTCGCGAAACAGGGTCAGGGGTGAAAGATTGCCGCCGAGCTGATCGCTGGTGAAACTGACGAAGTTCTCTGCAGCGAGCTGTTCAAGGGTCAGATTCTCTTGTCCGAAAAGTCGATGACGCTGCCCGCAAAAGTACGCATAACGCTCGCGAAACAATACCCTCTGTTCCAGTCGCGGCTGCGGTAAACGGCATAATCCGACGCCAATGGTCGCGGTCTTTTGCAGCAACGAACTGATGATGTTCGAACTGCCCATCACCTCAACTTCCAGCTCGACTTTCGGGTGGGTTTCATGGAAGTCGGCGAGGAACTCATCGTAGTGTCGTGCTTGCACGCCGCTGACGGTGAGGATGCGGATCTTGCCGACCACGTCGTCGTGCCGACTCTCCAGCACCGTTCCCAGGCGTGAAATATCGCCGTAAATGTCCGTTGCAATGCGCAGGACTTCTTCCCCGGTTTCCGTCAGATCGAACCGCCTTCCACTGCGGGCGATCAACACACATTCCAGTTGTTCTTCCAGACGCTTCAAAGCCTGGCTGACCGCCGACTGGGTGATGTGCAGCCGCGCGGCGGCCCGACTCATGCTGCCTTCCTGACCGATCACCAGATAAGTGCGCAGCAGGTTCCAGTCGAGACGGTCATTCAGAAAGCGGCGACCAACCCACGGGTTCGAAGTGGACGGCATAAAGATTCCATGTAGTAGCAGTGCTAATAGTAAAGATAAGAATATGAAAATTGACTAATCCTGGCATGGAAGCGATAAAGCTCACAAGCGCCAGAGAGTGCGCTGCTAAAGAGGTGTATTCGTGAGCAAACCTGAACACATCGGCACGGTTGAATGGCAAGCCCGTTGCGAACTGGCCGCGCTGTATCGCCTGGTCGCGCACTTTCGCATGACCGACCTGATCGACACCCACATTACCCTGCGTATTCCAGGGCCTGAGCATCACTTTCTGATCAACCGCTACGGGGTTATTTTCGACCGCATGCGCGCCTCGGATCTGGTGCGCATCGATCAGGAAGGGCGAGTGGTCGATCCGGCCTACAAAGGTCATCGGGTCAATGCCGCAGGCTTTGTGATCCACTCGGCAATCCACATGGCTCGCCCGGATCTAAACTGTGTGATTCACACTCACACCGCCGCCGGCATGGCCGTCGCCGCGCAGAAGCACGGCTTGTTGCCGATCAGTCAGCACGCGTTGAAGTTTTACGGCAAGTTGGCGTATCACACCTATGAAGGCATTGCCCTGTCGCTGGATGAGCGCGAGCGTCTGATTGCCGATCTGGGGCCGCATCGGGCGATGATCCTGCGTAATCACGGCCTGCTGGTCGGTGGCTCCGGCGTGGCCCAGGCATTTCAGGAAATTCACTTCCTGGAGCGTGCCTGTCAGGCACAGGTTCAAGCGCTGGCCGGTGGTTCGGCGCTGCATTACCCGTCTCCGGAAGTCTGTGCGCACACCGCCGAACAGTTTGACCGCGATGAACAGGACAACATCATCGACCTGGCCTGGGAGGCTGCTCTGACCCTGATCGAATCCCAGCGCGAGTCCTACTTATCGTAAACTCTGTCATCAACAGCATTGTTTTGCTGTCCCGCGAAGGCGTCAGCGCATTCAACATCGACGTTGACTGACACACCGCCTTCGCGGGCAAGTCGGGTCGCCGCATCGCTCGCTCCTACAGGAGGACATGTCCGATTTCAGAAGACCCCTTTCGCGAGCAGGTTCCCGCAGGATTGATGCTCACCCTGTGGGGGCAAGCCTGCTCGTAATCGCGATCTGACTATCCCTGCTACTTATCGATTTTTTCCGGCAACGGCGCAAACAACGCCTCGATATCATCGCTCTGCAACTTCCAGTCCCCGGTCTTGCGTCCATCCAGCACGCCTGCGGCCAGATCGGATTTTTCCTTCTGCAGATGCTGAATCTTCTCTTCCACCGTGCCCCTGGCAATCATCTTGTAGACGAACACCGGCTTCTCCTGACCAATGCGATACGCACGATCCGTCGCCTGATTTTCCGTCGCCGGGTTCCACCAAGGGTCGTAGTGAATCACCGTATCGGCTTCGGTCAGGTTCAGGCCCACACCGCCAGCCTTCAAACTGATCAGAAAGATCTGACGCTTGCCGCTCTGGAATTCCTTGACTGGCGTGCGTCGGTCACGGGTCTGGCCGGTCAGGATTGCATACGCCACGCCACGTTTGTTCAGTTCGTCCTCGATCAGCGACAGCATTGAAGTGAACTGCGAGAACAGCAGAATCCGCCGACCTTCCTCGAACAGCTCTTCAAGCATTTCCATCAGGCTATCGAGTTTGCCGGAGGTACTGCCGCGAGCGGGTAGGGCAGCATCGTTGACCAGGCGCAAATCACAGCACACCTGACGCAGCTTCAGCAGTGCCTCAAGAATGATGATCTGGCTGCGTGCCACGCCTTTGCGGGTGATCTCGTCGCGGACTTTTTTGTCCATGGCCAGGCGCATGGTTTCGTACACATCGCGCTGGGCTTCGTTGAGCTCGACCCAATGGACGATTTCGGTTTTCGGCGGCAGTTCGGTGGCCACTTGTTCCTTGGTCCGGCGCAGCAGGAACGGTTTGATCCGACCGTTCAGGTGTTGAAGTCGTACTTCACTGGCACGCTTTTCTATCGGTACGCGGTAATCGCGGTTGAAGCTTTTCACATCACCGAGCCAACCCGGCAGCAGGAAGTGGAACAGCGACCACAGCTCGCCCAAGTGGTTTTCTAGCGGCGTGCCACTCAGGCACAAACGCTGGCGAGCATTCAGCTCACGGGCCGCATGGGCGGCCTTGCTGTTGGGGTTCTTGATGTACTGCGCTTCATCCAGCACCAGTACGTGCAACGGCTGCGCGGCCAGACGTTCGACGTCCTTGGGCAGCAGTGCATAGGTGGTCAGGATCAAGTCGTAATCGGCCAGGTTATCGAAATGCTTTTTGCGACTGACGCCGTACAGCGCCAGCACTTTGAGTTGCGGCGTGAAATGCGCCGCTTCGTCGATCCAGTTCGGAATCAGGCTGGTGGGCATGACCACCATGCACGGCCGATCGAGGCGCCCGGCATTCTTCTCGCTGAGAATGTGTGCCAGGGTCTGTAGGGTTTTGCCCAGGCCCATGTCGTCCGCGAGAATCCCGCCGACTTCCAGTTGTCGCAACGACTGCATCCAGCTCAGGCCTTCCAGCTGATACGGGCGCAAGGTGGCATTCAAGCCTTCGGGCGCTGCGGCGGTGTGGTCCTTGATGTCGCGCAGGCGCTGGGCAAAGGTGCGGATCTGCTCGCCACCTTCCCAGAGCAGCGGCAGGCCTTCCAGCGGGTTCAGTCGCGTGGCGTCGGCCTTGCTCAGGCGCAGCGTGGTTTCGCCGGGCTCTTGCAGGTAAAACTCGCCAAGGGTGGCCAGCACTGGTTTCAGGCGGCCGAAGGGCAGGGCGACCTGCAACGGGCCCTGGTCGGTGCTGCGACGTTGTGGAATGTTCACCAGGATCAGTTCGTCGTCGCGACGTCGGGCGAGCCGTTCCGGATTG
>NZ_JBFTMK010000515.1:0-6033 GCF_056396965.1 Pseudomonas sp. 05N434 | reverse complement strand
TACGTCAGCAGCAATTACAGCCACGCCGCACGGGACATCAATGCCGCCGGTTTGAATCTGGTGGCGCAACTGGTCGCCAGCCACAGCGAACATCCCGATCGCTTGAGTATGAGCTGCAACCCGGACATCACCCTCGACCTGTTGCCGATGATCGCCAAGCGCCGGGCAGCGGGGGAGACGATCCTGATGGTGGGCCAGGTGCACAACGATTTGCCGTACATGCCCGGTGACGCGGAAGTCGGCATCGACACCTTCGACCTGCTGATCGACGCCAAGGACAACACCACGTTGTTCTCCACACCGAACATGCCGGTAGGTTGCCAGGATCATTTCATCGGGCTGCACGCCAGCACGCTGGTGCGCGATGGGGGCACCTTGCAGGTCGGCATCGGCGCCATGGGCGATGCCCTGACGGCGGCGTTACTGGCGCGGCAGGCGGACAGTGACGGTTACAAGGCGTTGCTGGCGGATCTGAATCTCAGCCAGTGGGCGCAGTTGATCGAGCGCGAAGGTGGCGTCGAACCGTTTGCCAAGGGCCTTTATGGTTGCAGCGAAATGTTCGTCAACGGCTTGCTGGTGCTGGCGGACGCCGGGATCGTGCGACGCAAGGTCTACCCGGATGTGCAGACCCAGCAGCAGGCGAACGCCGGGACGCTGAATGAGTCGGCGCAAACCGATGGCATCTCGGTACATGGCGGGTTTTTCCTCGGGCCGCGCAGTTTCTACGAGCGCTTGCGCGAGTTGCCGCAGAGCAAACGGCTCGAATTCAACATGACCCGCATCAGTTACATCAACGAGCTCTACGGTCAGGAAGAGCTCAAACGCTTGCAGCGCCTTGATGCGCGCTTCATCAACACTGTGTTCACCATGACGTTGCTCGGTGCGGGCGTGGCGGATCAGCTCGAAGACGGGCGGGTACTGAGCGGCGTTGGCGGGCAATACAACTTCGTCGCCCAAGGCCATGCGCTGGAAGGCGCGCGTTCGATCCTGCTCCTGCGCAGTTGGCGTGAGTCGGGCGGTGAGGTCAGTTCGAACATCGTCTGGGAATACGGCCATTGCACGATCCCACGGCATCTGCGGGACATCGTCATCACCGAGTACGGCATCGCCGATTTGCGGGGCAAGACCGACGCGGCGGTGATCGAGGCGTTGCTGAACATCAGCGACTCACGCTTCCAGCCGGGGCTGATCGAACAGGCGCAGAACGCTGGCAAATTATCGAAGCATTTTCGCCTCGATCCGCGTTTCGCCGACAACAGCCCGCAGCGTTTACAGGCCATTCAGGCCCGGCATTCGAATCTGTTTCCGGAATATCCGTTGGGCTGTGATTTCACGGCGCAGGAGCGGGATTTATTGCGGGCGCTGAACTGGTTGAAGAGCAAGTTCAAGCTCACGGAGATTCTGGAATTGGGCAAGGCGGCGCTGGATGCGCCAGAACCTTCGCAGTTTCCCGTGCATCTGGAGCGGATGCAGCTGACGAAGCCGGAGGGGTTGAAAGAGGATTTGTTTCAGCGGTTGTTGCTCACCGGCCTCAAAGCCACCGCGCAATAACTGGCAGTCGAAATCAAATGTGGGGGCGAGCCTGCTCGCTCCCACATTGGTTTTTCGGTGTAGTGGCTTTATTCGATGAAGGTTACAACGCCATCCTTCAGCGACTGCACCCGAGCCAACGATTCCACGCGATAACCCTGGGCATCCAGTTCCGCACGGCCACCCTGGAACGACTTCTCGATCACGATGCCCAGACCGGCCACGGTCGCGCCGGCCTGTTTGATGATCGAGATCAGCGCTTGCGAAGCCTTACCGTTGGCCAGGAAGTCGTCGATGATCAGCACGCGGTCGCTGTTGGTCAGGTGACGCGGGGAGATCGCCACAGTGCTTTCGGTCTGCTTGGTGAACGAGTAGACCGTCGCCGACAGCAGGTTTTCAGTCAGGGTCAGGGACTGATGCTTGCGCGCGAAAATCACCGGTACGCCGAGGTTCAGGCCGGTCATGATCGCCGGGGCGATACCCGAGGCTTCGATGGTGACGATCTTGGTGATGCCCGAATCCTTGAACAGCGAGGCGAATTCGTCGCCGATCAGCTTCATCAGGGCCGGGTCGATCTGGTGGTTCAGAAAGGCGTCGACTTTCAGGACCTGGTCGGAAAGCACGATGCCTTCTTCGCGAATTTTCTTGTGCAGTGCTTCCATGAAGCTGTCCTCTGTTGGCGTCTTTTGTGCCGAAGGTCTAAATAAATGTGGCTAATTCTAGCGCTTTAGCATTGCGCGTATATCTGCCAATGCGCTGTTGCCACGAACGGCTTTGACTTCGGTCGGGGTGTCGTCGTTGCCTTCCCAGGCCAGGTCGTCCGGCGGCAGTTCATCGAGGAAGCGGCTGGGCGCGCAGTCGATGATCTCGCCATATTGCTTACGCTCTGCTGACGCTCCAGCATGTCGCGCAGCACGAGTTTGCCGATGGCATCTTCGACGGTCATCTCACCGTCTTCGTCTTTCTCCAGCGTGTTCTTCAGTGCCTCGATCAGGAACCAGACGTTACCCATGCGGTAATCGGCGGCCTTGTCACTGGAGCTGTTGGTGCGCAGCCAGTTCTCGTAGTCGATGTCCATGACCATGCTGCGCAGGGCGGAGATCGGGTCTTCGCCGGCGCACTGCTCGCGGACCTTGTCCATGAAGCGCTTGAAGCGCGACAGGCGATCGGTGAAGCGGCTGTCCAGGTGTTCGCCCAGGCCGATTTCGTCGGTGGCGGCGTACATCGAGATTTTTCGCTCGGTGGCGTAGTTGCCCAGCTTCTCCAGGGTGGTCGAACCGATCTCCCGGCGTGGGACGTTGATCACCCGCAGGAAGGCGTTGTCGTCGTCCGGGTTCACGATCAGGCGGAAGTAGGCCATCAGGTCCTTCACTTCCTGGCGTCCGAAAAAGCTGTTGCCGCCGGACAGTCGGTAAGGCACCTGGTGATGTTGCAGCTTCAGCTCGATCAGCTTGGCCTGGTAGTTGCCGCGATACAGAATCGCGAAATCGCTGTAGGGCCGGTCGGTGCGCAAGTGCAGGCTGAGGATTTCCACGGCCACGCGCTCGGCTTCGGCGTCTTCGTTGCGGCAGCGGATCACGCGGATCTCGTCGCCGTGACCCATTTCACTCCACAGCTGCTTTTCGAATTCGTGCGGGTTGTTCGAAATCAGCACGTTGGCGCAGCGCAGGATGCGGCTGGTGGAGCGGTAGTTCTGCTCCAGCATCACCACTTTCAGGGACGGGTAATCGTCCTTGAGCAGCATCAGGTTTTCCGGGCGGGCGCCGCGCCAGGCGTAGATCGACTGGTCGTCGTCGCCTACCACGGTGAACTGGTTGCGTTTGCCGATCAGCAGTTTCACCAGCAAATACTGGCTGGCGTTGGTGTCCTGGTATTCGTCCACCAGCAGGTAGCGGACCTTGTTCTGCCATTTTTCCAGGATGTCGTCGTGTTCCTGGAACAGTTTTACCGGCAGCAGGATCAGGTCGTCGAAGTCCACCGCGTTGAACGCCTTGAGCGTGCGCTGGTAGTGGGTGTAGACGATGGCGGCGGTCTGTTCCTTGGGGTTGCGTGCGTTTTCCAGGGCTTCGGGCGGCAGGATCAGGTCGTTTTTCCAGGCGCCGATCATGTTCTTGATCTCGTCGACGCCGTCGTCGCCCGAGTATTCCTTCTGCATGATGTCGGTCATCAGGGCTTTGACGTCGGTCTCGTCGAAGATCGAGAAGCCCGGTTTATAGCCCAGCCGCACATGTTCCTTGCGGATGATGTTCAGGCCCAGGTTGTGAAAGGTGCACACCGTCAGGCCGCGGCCTTCACCGCCCTTGAGCAGCGTGCCGACCCGTTCCTTCATCTCCCGCGCGGCCTTGTTGGTAAAGGTCATGGCGACGATGTACTGGGCGCGGATGCCGCAGCTCTGGATCAGATGCGCAATTTTGCGGGTGATCACGCTGGTCTTGCCGGAGCCTGCGCCGGCGAGCACCAAAAGAGGGCCGCCGACGTAGCTCACGGCTTCTTGCTGCCGGGGATTGAGTCGGGACATACGAAATCAGGGAGTCGTTAGCGAAATGGGCCGGCATTTTAACAGGCTCAGAGAATTGTGCTGCTCTCTCCGACTTGTGACGCAACACGCGATCTCTATTTGCCGGTTTTGATACTTTCACGCAGGATGCGCAATGAATTCGCGTCTAATGTACGTATTCAAGACTCGAAGTCGTGTTTGATAACCGATGATATTGGGTCATTGGTTACCCGAGCGGCATAATGCGCGCCGCCTACATCTTTGCAGAGTCTAGGGAGCTAGCTTGTCTACGCCTGTCGAACCCTTGCGTTTGCTGCTACTGGCCCAAGAGCCGGCGTGGGCAGCGTTGTTGCGCGAGTGTCTGGCTCCAATGGGGAGTTCGGCAGTGCTGCTCAGCGCGCCGAGCTGGGAGTCGGTCAGCAACTTGTTCGATGACAACCGCAGCGCGGTGTTGTTGACGATTCCTGCTCTGCAGCCAGCACCCGGCCGTTGCAGCCTGCCGACGGTGTTGCTGCTCGAACACGAACCGCTGGCGCCGCCCGACGGTGTGAGCGACTGGCTGGTGCGCAACCTGCTGGATCCCGGCATGTTGCGCCGCTGTCTGCGTCATGTGCGTGAGCGCGGGGTGCTGGAAAACACCTTGCAGCGCCTGGCCGAGCAGGATCCGCTGACCGGCATCGCCAACCGTCAGGGTTTCCAGACCTTGCTGGCGGCGCGTCTGGCGGACAACGACGGCCGCGGCCTGGCCCTCGGTCACCTCGACCTCGACAACTTTCGACACGCCAACGACGCCCTCGGCCATCAGGCAGGCGACCGGTTGATTCTGCAAGTGGTCTCGCGGCTGAAAAGCCAGCTGGAGGCCGGCGATCAACTGGCGCGGCTGGGTAGCGATGAATTCGCCCTGCTGATCGACACCCGCCGCGCCCCTCAGCGCGCTGAATGGATGGCCGAACGGATTACCGAAGCCCTGTCCGAGCCCTACTGGATCGACGGCGAAAGCCTGTTGATCGGTTCCAGTCTCGGCATTGCTCACGCCCGGGCGCAGGCCGGCGCCGACCCGTTGATGTGGCATGCGCACATCGCCATGCAGCAGGCCAAGAGTACTCAAGGCTGCACCTTTCACATCTTCAACGAGCGGATCAATCGCAATGCCCGCAGCATCGCCGACCTTGAAAGTGAGCTGCGTCGGGCCTTGCGTCGCGATGAGCTGGAGTTGCATTACCAGCCACGCCTGAACCTTGCGGACGGCCAGATCGTCGGCCTCGAAGCCTTGGTGCGCTGGCGTCATGGCGAACGCGGTTTGCTGCCCCCCAGCGAATTCGTGCCACTGGCCGAGCAAAGCGGCTTGATCGTGCCGCTGGGTTACTGGGTGATTTCCCGAGCCCTGCGGGACATGCAGGCGTTGCGTGAGCGGGGCCTGCCGGCGCTGCACATGGCGATCAACCTGTCGTTCCGGCAGTTTCAGGACAGCCAGTTACTGTCGACCCTGAGCCGGTTGATTGCCGAGCGTGGCGTCGAGGCGCAATGGCTGGAATTCGAACTGACCGAAACCGCGGTGATGCGTCGCAGTGACCTGGTCAAGCAGACCATGGACGCCCTCGGACGGCTCGGTGTGCGCTTTTCGCTGGACGATTTCGGCACCGGGTTCTCATCGTTCGTGCACCTGAACAGCCTGCCGATCGCCTTGTTGAAGGTCGACAAGAGCTTTGTCGGCGGCATGGAAGAACGGGAAGAGAATCGCAAACTGGTGCACGCCATGATCAACCTGGCGCACAACCTCAACCTCGAAGTGGTTGCCGAAGGGGTGGAAACACCGGAGCAGCTGGATTTGTTGCGCGGATTTGGTTGCGATCAGGTGCAGGGGTATCTGATCAGCAAGCCGTTGCCGTTGGCGGAGTTGGTTGAGTATTTGACCTTCGGCTCCAGCCAGCAGGCTGTGCTGGCTTAACAACGTACCGTAGGAGCGAGGCTTGCCCGCGAAGGCGGAGTGTCAGTCGATATTGTTG
>NZ_JBFTMK010000514.1:0-3618 GCF_056396965.1 Pseudomonas sp. 05N434 | reverse complement strand
GCACGAACACGTCCACCCCGTCCTGGCGCTGAATGAAGCCATAACCCTTGGCGTCGTTGAACCACTTCACGTTGCCGGTTTCGCGTGTTGCCATCTGTTCATACTCCCTTTTTATTATTGAATGGGCTTTTCGCAGGAAAGCCTTGAGGAACGTCAGCCTGCATCCGACGTCCATTGAAGGGCCCCGGCGACAGACCGCCGAGTATATGACAGGTGCGAAAACTCTCAACAGGAGTTTACTTCGCTGCTTTTTTGCCGATTTTCGATGAATCCGGCACACTATCGCCCGCCCGAGCAAACGCTCGGTTTTATTCACTCACGCAGAAGCCGTATGACCCGCTCCCCGTTCCGCCGTCTTGTGTTTGGCACCCTGCGCCGACTGCTGTACCTCTGGGTTCGCTCAGAGACGATCAACCAGTCGTCGTTCACCCTTAACCTCGACCGCAGCCGGCCGGTGTTCTACGTCCTGCAAAATCCTTCGCTGACCGACCTTGCCGTGGTCGATACCGAATGCAGCAAGGCCGGCCTGCCCCGTCCGGTATTGCCGGTATCAGTGGGTGCGCTGGTGGAGCCCGCCGCGTTCTTTTACCTGACACCGGATCCCGACTGGCTCGGCCGTCAGGACAAGCGCGGTGCGCCGCCAACCCTGACCCGTCTGGTCAGCGCCCTGAGCCAGAACGCCGCCGAAGACGCGCAGATCATCCCGGTCAGCGTGTTCTGGGGCCAGTCGCCAGACAGCGAGTCGAGCCCATGGAAGCTGCTGTTCGCCGACAGCTGGGCGGTCACCGGACGGTTGCGCCGGTTGCTGAGCATCATCGTGCTGGGGCGCAAGACCCGGGTGCAGTTCTCGGCGCCGATCCATCTGCGCGAACTGATCGAACACAACAAGGGCCACGAGCGCACGGTGCGCATGGCCCAGCGGATTCTGCGGGTGCACTTCCGCAATCTGAAAGCCGCGGTGATCGGCCCGGACATTTCCCACCGGCGTAACCTGGTGAAAGGCCTGCTCAACCAGCCGCTGGTCAAGCAAGCGATCCTCGACGAAGCCGAGCGCGAAAACATCTCCCCGGAAAAAGCCAAGGCCCAGGCCTTGCGCTACGGTAACGAAATCGCCTCCGACTACACCTACACCGCGATCCGCTTCATGGAAGTGGTGCTGAGCTGGTTCTGGAACAAGATCTACGACGGGATCAAGGTCAACAACATCGAAGGCGTGCAAAAGGTCGCCCCGGGTTACGAAGTGATCTACGTCCCCTGCCACCGCAGCCACATCGACTACCTGCTGCTGTCCTATCTGCTGTTCCGCAACGGCCTGACCCCGCCGCACATCGCCGCCGGGATCAACCTCAACATGCCGGGGATCGGCGGTCTGTTGCGTCGCGGCGGTGCGTTCTTCATGCGCCGCACCTTCAAGGGCAATCCGCTCTATACCTCGGTGTTCAACGAATACCTGCACACTCTGTTCACCAAAGGTTTCCCGGTCGAGTACTTCGTCGAGGGTGGCCGTTCACGCACCGGGCGCATGCTGCAACCGAAAACCGGGATGCTCGCGATCACGCTGCGCAGCTTCCTGCGTTCRTCGCGCATGCCGATCGTGTTCGTGCCGGTCTACATCGGTTACGAGCGCGTGCTGGAAGGCCGCACCTACCTCGGCGAATTGCGTGGCGCGAGCAAGAAGAAAGAATCGATCTTCGACATCTTCAAAGTCATCGGCGCGCTCAAACAGCGTTTCGGTCAGGTCGCGGTGAACTTCGGTGAGCCGATCAAACTGGCGGAGTTCCTCGACAGCGAACAGCCAGACTGGCGCCAACAGGCACACGGCCCGCAATTCAAACCGGCCTGGCTCAACGAAACCACCAACCGCCTTGGCGAGAAAGTCGCGCAGCATCTGAACGAAGCGGCGGCGATCAACCCGGTGAATCTGGTAGCCCTGGCGCTGCTGTCCACCAGCCGCCTGGCCCTGGACGATCGCGCCATGGCGCGGGTGCTCGATTTGTATCTGGCGCTGTTGCGCAAGGTTCCCTACTCGCCGCACACCACCCTGCCGGACGGTGACGGCCGCGCGCTGATCGAACATGTGAAGGACATGAACCTGCTGTCTGAGCAGAACGATGCGCTGGGCAAGATTCTGTACCTGGACGAACAAAACGCCGTCCTGATGACCTACTACCGCAACAACGTGTTGCACATATTCGCGTTGCCGTCGCTGCTGGCGAGTTTCTTCCAGAGCGCGTCGCGCATGAGCCGCGAGCAGATCCTGCGCTACACCCGTGCGCTGTACCCGTACTTGCAATCGGAGCTGTTCATTCGTTGGACACTGGACGAACTCGATGGCGTGATCGATCAGTGGCTCGAAGCCTTCGTCGAGCAAGGCCTGCTGCGTTTCGAGAAGGACGTGTACCTGCGCCCGGCACCAAGTTCGCGGCATTTCGTATTGCTGACGCTGCTGTCGAAAAGCATTGCCCAGACCTTGCAGCGCTTCTACATGACCGTTTCCCTGCTGCTCAACAGCGGCCAGAACAGCATCAGCGCCGAAGAACTGGAAGACCTGTGCACCGTCATGGCCCAGCGCCTGTCGATCCTCCACGGCCTGAACGCCCCGGAGTTCTTCGACAAGAGCCTGTTCCGTCATTTCATCCAGACAATGCTGGACCTCGACGTGCTGCGCCGCGACGAAGCCGGCAAGCTGAGCTACCACGAACTGCTGGGTGAACTGGCCGAAGGCGCCGCCAAGCGGGTGCTGCCAGCGGAGATTCGCTTGTCGATCCGTCAGGTGGCACTGCATCGCAGTGAAGATGCGGCGGACCAAGTCGCGACGGCGGCGCAAACCGACTAAATTTCAACATCGTTCCCAACCTTATTTACGAACAAGGAAGCCACCATGCTCCGCCCTACCCTTCGCTTCGCCGGCCTGTGCGCAGGCTTGATGATCTGCGCCAACGCCCTGGCACTGTCACTCAGTGACCTGTCGCAACAAGACGCCACCGGCGGGCTCAAGGACGCCCTGACCCAAGGCGCGCAGCTGGCCGTCAAACAACTGGGCACACCCGGCGGCTTCAGCAACAACCCGGACGTGAAAATCGAACTGCCGGGAAAACTGGGCAAGGTCGCCAAGAAAATGAAACAGTTCGGCATGGGCGATCAGGTCGATCAACTGGAAACCAGCATGAACAAGGCAGCTGAAGCGGCGGTAACGCAGGCTCAGCCGATTCTGGTGGATGCGGTGAAGAAGATGACCGTGGAAGATGCCAAGGGGATTCTCAGCGGCGGCCAGGATTCGGCCACTCAGTACCTGAGCAAAACCAGCCGCGAACAGATCCGTACCAAGTTCTTGCCGATCGTCAAGCAAGCCACCGACCAGGTGGGTTTGGCTCAGCAATACAACGCGTTCGCCGGGCAAGCCGCGACGCTGGGTGTGCTGGATGCGAAAAATGCCAACATCGAAAGCTACGTCACCGAGCAGGCGTTGAACGGGTTGTTCGAGATGATTGGCAAACAGGAAGAAACCATTCGCAAGAACCCTGCGGCAGCGGCGACCAGTTTGGCGAAGAAAGTTTTCGGCACACTCTAAACCCACTGGCAGCGGGCCTGTGGCGAGGGGGCTTGTCGGAATGCCGC
>NZ_JBFTMK010000513.1:0-3649 GCF_056396965.1 Pseudomonas sp. 05N434 | reverse complement strand
GGCTCGCACCTTTCCCCAGGTCGGAACGCACTTCAGCATTCAGAGTAAAATCGTTCATGTTGTATCTCCAAAATAACCACATTCGCCCCAGCGTTTGCGACCAGCGCTAAAGGCGATATGGGCAAAAAAGCCCCGCCCCGACATGAATGCCGGGGCGGGGCGCTTTTCGTCAACAGGATGTAATGAAAAGGGCAGGGCCCTTARCGGAACATCGCGCTGATCGATTCTTCRTTGCTGATGCGGCGRACCGCYTCGGCAACTACCGGTGCGATATCCAGTTGRCGGATACGYGCACAGGCTTGTGCTGCAGCGGACAGCGGGATGGTGTTCGTCACCACCAGCTCGTCCAGCACGGAATTTTCAATGTTTTCGATCGCCCGACCCGACAGCACAGGGTGCGTGCAGTAGGCGAAAACCTTGGCAGCGCCATGCTCTTTCAAGGCCTTGGCCGCGTGACACAGAGTGCCGGCGGTATCGACCATGTCATCGACCAGAATACAGGTACGCCCTTCGACATCACCGATGATATGCATCACTTCAGAGTGATTGGCTTTCTCACGGCGTTTGTCGATGATCCCGAGATCCACGCCCAGGGATTTGGCAACAGCCCGTGCACGCACGACGCCGCCAATGTCCGGGGACACGATCATCAGGTTTTCGAAGCGCTGATCTTCAATGTCATCCACCAGTACCGGGGAGCCGTAGATGTTATCTACCGGAATATCGAAGAAACCCTGGATTTGGTMAGCATGCAGATCAACCGTGAGAACACGGTCGATGCCGACTACGGTAAGCATGTCAGCAACGACTTTCGCGCTGATAGCCACACGTGCGGAACGCGGACGGCGATCCTGACGGGCATAACCAAAGTAAGGAATAACAGCAGTGATACGAGTAGCCGAGGAGCGGCGGAAGGCATCAGCCATCACTACCAGTTCCATCAGGTTATCGTTGGTCGGAGCGCAAGTCGGCTGAATAATGAAGACATCCTTACCGCGGACGTTTTCATTGATCTCGGCTGTAATTTCGCCGTCGGAAAACTTACCGACAGAGATGTCACCGAGAGGGATATGCAGCTGACGTACGACACGCCGAGCCAGATCGGGGTTAGCGTTCCCCGTAAAGACCATCATCTTGGACACGCGCAGTACCTGAAGGCTGAGGGTAACCTGGATGAGTATAGGAAAATGGCAGGGGCGGCTGGATTCGAACCAACGCATGGCAGGATCAAAACCTGCTGCCTTACCGCTTGGCGACGCCCCTGTATCTGTTGCTACGAGTACCCAGTACCCGATTCCTTTTAGAGCAGACTTTGCAGCTTGCGATGCAACATCGAAACGTTGCTTCCTTTTGCTACAAACCCTGTAAGGGTCTCTGTAAGAAGGGCCGAGACTTTATCAGCTTCAGCTTTGCTTGGGAAGCCCCCAAACACACAACTTCCAGTTCCGGTGAGTTTTGCTTCGGTAAATTTACCTAGCAAATTCAAGGCGTTACGTACCTCTGGATAACGTCTTGCTACCACCGGTAAGCAGTCATTTCGACTGTTTCCCTTGGGAACGGGGCGCACTTTAATGGGAGGAGTGTTACGTGTCAACAGCGGATCTGAAAAAATTTCTGCTGTACTTACAGATACTTGCGGCACAAGCACCAGATACCACGGTTCCTCGGGTTCTACAGGCGTGAGTTTCTCCCCCACGCCCTCGGCGAAAGCCGCGTGGCCACGCACGAAAACCGGGACGTCGGCGCCAAGTGTCAGACCCAGCGCGGCCAGCCTGTCGTCATCCCAGCCCAGTTGCCAAAGATGATTGAGGCCCAGCAACGTGGTCGCCGCATTCGAACTGCCGCCACCGATTCCACCGCCCATGGGCAGGATTTTTTCGATCCAGATGTCGATGCCCAGTGAACAACCGGATTGCTCCTGGAGTTTTTTCGCGGCTTTGACAATCAGGTTGCTGTCGTGAGGGACGTCGGCGAATTCGGTGTGCAACCGAATTACGCCATCGTCGCGAACGGCGAAGGTGATTTCATCGCCGTAATCGAGAAACTGAAAAATCGTCTGCAACTCGTGGTAACCGTCTTCACGGCGGCCGAGGATATGCAGCATCAAGTTGAGTTTGGCGGGCGAGGGCAGAGTCAGGCGTGGGGCAGTCATCTTCACTGCCCCAGTTTGCGCGGTTGCCAGTCCTTGATCACCAGCGTGACATCAAGGTCGGTGCCGTGCAGTTTGATCCGCTCGGGCAGCCAATAGCCGTTTTGCTCGGCATAACTGAGGTACTCGACCTGCCAGCCATCCTGTTCGAGATTGGCCAGGCGGCTGTCGACGTCCAGGGTCAGACGACTTTTGCTGTCCGGGGCCGGGAGACCGCGAACCCACCACGCCAGATGGGACACCGGTAATTTCCAGCCCAGTTGCTCTTCGACCAGGGCTTCCGGAGTCGACGCGTCATAACGGCCCTGATTGGCCACTTCCAGCGAGACTTTGCCGGGGCGCCCGGTCAAGCGGGCCGCGCCGCGACCCAGCGGGCCGGAGAGGCGGATATCGTAGTAATCCTGGCGTTGCAGCCAGAACAGGGTGCCGCTGCCCGAATCTTTTGGCGCGCGGATACCGATCTTGCCGTTGATCTGCCAGCCGTCGAGGCTGCTCAGTTGTTGTTTGTGCTCGCGCCATTGGGCCGGGTTACCGTGTCCCCCGACCGATTCACGGGCGCTGAAGCCCGCGCAACCGGCGAGCAGGGCGATGAAGCTGAAAACGATAATGTGGCGCAAAAACATAATTTTAAAGAGTCTCTGATCCGGTCAGGCGCTTGATGGTACTGCGCAGGGTAGGACTGTCGGGCTGCTCCTTGAGGAACTTGCTCCAGACTTGTTTGGCTTCGCGTTGTTTGCCATTGGCCCACAGGACTTCGCCCAGATGAGCGGCAACTTCCTGATCAGGGAAGCGCTCCAGTGCCTGGCGCAAATAGCGCTCGGCCTCATCGAGGTTGCCCAGGCGGAAATTCACCCAGCCGAGGCTGTCGAGAACGGCCGGGTCTTCCGGGTTCAACTGGTGCGCCTGTTCGATCAGGGCCTTGGCTTCGGCGTAACGCGTGGTGCGGTCGGACAGGGTGTAGCCGAGGGCATTCAACGCCATCGCATTGTCCGGGTCACGTTTGATGATCAGTCGCAGGTCTTTTTCCATCTGCGCCAGGTCATTACGTTTTTCCGCCTGCATGGCTCGGGTATACAGAAGATTCAAATCATCCGGGAATTTCTGCAGGGCTTGCTGCAAGACGTTCCAGGCCTTGTCGCCCTGTTTGTTGGCCGACAAGGTTTCGACTTCGATCAGGTACAACTGGATCGCATAATCGGGTTGCTCGTCGCGCTGGGCCGCCAGACGGCTTTGGGCTTCGGCGGTCCTGCCGTTGTTCATCAGAATATCGGCCTGACGCAATTGCGCTGGCAGGTAATCGTTGCCCGGCCTGACCTGGGCGTACTCGATCAGCGCGCCCTGGGGGTCGTTACGCTCTTCCGCGATACGCCCAAGGTTCAGATGCGCCGAGTCGACGTGGCTTTCCCTGGCGATCAAGTCTTCCAGATAACCTTTTGCCTCGTTCCAGGCCTTGGCTTCCAGGCAGACCAGAGCCAACGAATAACGCAGTTCGTCGTCTTC
>NZ_JBFTMK010000512.1:0-3652 GCF_056396965.1 Pseudomonas sp. 05N434 | reverse complement strand
TGCCGACCGGTGACCAGCCCGGCGACGCTGACCGGACGCCCATGCTCGACCATCAGCAATTCCCTGGAGCTGCGACAGCGCCGGGCCTTGAGTTCCCCCCGCAGCAACGCCAGCGGATGCGGGCCGAGGGTGGTGCCAACACTGGCGTAATCGGCTTGCAGGTCCTCGCCCACGGTGGGTTTAGGCAGATCCACCGCCGGCTCTTCCTGACTCGGCAGACCGGCAAACAAACCGAGCTGCTTCTGCACCCCCGCCACCTCCCAGCGCGCCCGATGCCGGTCACCGGCCAGCCCGCGCAGTGCACCGGCATCGGCCAGTTGTTCCTGGGCGCGGGCATCGAGTCGTGCCCGTTCGCCGAGGTCGGCGATGTCGGCAAACGCCCCTTTCGACCTTGCCGTCTCGATACGCCGGGCATCGTCTTCGCGAAAGCCCTTGATCATCCGCAGCCCCATGCGAATGGCCGGCTGCGCACCGGTGATCGGTTCCAGGCTGCAATCCCAGTCACTGGCCCGCACGTCCACCGGGCGAATCTGCAAATGATGGCGGCGGGCGTCCTGGAGAATCTGGTCCGGGCTGTAGAACCCCATCGGCCAGCTGTTGATCAGCGCACAGGCGAAAGCCGCCGGCTCGTGGCATTTCAACCAGCAACTGGCGTAGGTCAGCAAGGCGAAACTGGCGGCGTGGGATTCGGGAAAACCGTAATCGCCGAAGCCTTTGATCTGCTCGAAGATCTGCGCGGCGAACTCCGCCGTGTAGCCGTTTTTCTTCATTCCGTCCGCCAGGCGTTCCTTGTGCGGTTCCAGTCCGCCATGGCGTTTCCAGGCCGCCATGGAGCGGCGCAATTGATCGGCCTCGCCGGGGCTGTAGTCGGCGGCGACAATCGCGATCTGCATCACCTGTTCCTGGAACAGCGGCACGCCCAGCGTACGCTTGAGCACCGCTTCAAGTTCTTTCGACGGGTATTTCACTTCTTCTTCGCCCTTACGTCGCCGCAGGTAGGGATGCACCATCCCGCCCTGAATTGGCCCCGGACGAACGATCGCCACCTCGATCACCAGATCGTAGAAGTTCTTGGGCTTGAGCCTGGGCAGCATCGACATCTGTGYCCGGGACTCGATCTGGAACACCCCGATGGTGTCCGCATGGCCAATCATCTCGTAGGTTTGCGGGTCTTCGGCCGGCACCGTCGCCAGGCTCAGGTCGCGGCCCCGGTGCCGACGCAGCAGATCGAAACAACGGCGAATCGCGCTGAGCATGCCCAGCGCCAGAATATCGACCTTGAGCAGCCCGACCGCATCCAGATCGTCCTTATCCCACTGGATGATGGTGCGCTCGGCCATGGCGGCGTTTTCCACCGRCACCAGGCTGTCCAGAGGCTGCTCGGAAATCACGAAACCGCCGGGGTGCTGGGACAGGTGCCGGGGAAAACCGATCAGTTGCTGGGTCAGGCTCAGCACTCGACGCAACACCGGGCTATCGGGGTCGAAACCACCTTCACGCAGACGCTCGACGGGCGGCGCCTGATTACTCCAGTGGCCGCAACAGTCGGCCAGGGCGTTGACCTGATCCGGCGGCAAACCCAACGCCTTGGCCACGTCGCGGATTGCGCCGGCACCGTGGTAAGTGCTGACCACCGCCGTCAGCGCCGCACGGGCCCGGCCATAACGCTGAAACACATACTGCAGGACTTCTTCGCGCCGCTCGTGCTCGAAATCCACGTCGATGTCCGGCGGTTCGTTGCGTTCCCTGGAGAGAAAACGCTCGAACAGCAGCGTGCTGCGTTCCGGGTCGATCTCCGTGATCCCCAGCACGAAGCACACCGCCGAGTTGGCGGCAGAACCGCGGCCCTGACAAAGGATGTGTTGCTGGCGGGCGAAATTCACAATGTCGTGAACCGTGAGGAAATAACTCTCGTACCCCAGCTCGGCAATCAGCTCCAGTTCCTTGTCGATCTGCGCCAACACCTCGGCCTTGGGGCTTTTTTCCCAGCGCCAGCGAATCCCCTTTTCTGCCAGCACCCGCAGCCAGGACGTGGCCGTGTGCCCCTCGGGCACCAGTTCCCGGGGATATTGATAACGCAACTGACCGAGGTCGAAAGTACAGCGCCGGGCGATGTTCAGCGTCTCGTCGAGCAACGCCTGCGGGTAGAGATCGCGCAAGTCGTCGAGGCTGCGCAAATGCCGTTCGCCATTGGGGTGCAGACGCAACCCGGCCTCGGCCACGGGAACGTGATGGCGGATGGCGGTCATGGTGTCCTGCAAGGCGCGCCGGCCGCGGGCGTGCATATGCACATCGCCGCTGGCCACCGCCGGGATCCGCAGTTCCCGCGCCAGGGTCAGCAGTGCTGCCAGTCGCCGGGTGTCGTCCTGCCCGCGATGTAACTGAACGCTCAGCCACAGGCGCTCGGCGAAGCTCTGCTTCAGCCAATGGCCCTGCGCAAAATCATCGACGGCGTCCGGCGCCCACAACGCCAACAGCCCCGGCAACGGCTCGCTGAAATCCTCCCGCCGCACCTGATACTGGCCTTTCTGCGTGCGACGTCTGGCGCGGGTAATCAGTCGGCACAGGGCTTGATAACCTTCGAGGTTTTCCACCAGCAGCACCAGTTTCGGGCCATTTTCGATACGTATTTCGCTGCCGATGATCAGCGGCAGCTCCACGGTCTTGGCCGCCTGCCAGGCACGGACGATACCCGCCAGGGTGCATTCGTCGGTGATCGCCAGCGCCTGATAGCCCTGCTTTTTCGCCCGTTGAAAAAGCTCAAGCGCACTGGAGGCACCGCGCTGGAAACTGAAGTTGGACAGGCAGTGCAGCTCGGCATAGTCGACGCTCATGCGAACCAGCCTTGCAGCCACAACGGACCGTCTTCGCCCACCGCCCGATAGGCCCAGCCCTGCTGACCAGAACGGGTTTCGATCAGGTAGTAATCGCGGCGCACGTCGTCGCCGTCCCACCAGCCGGACTCGATGCGCTCCGGCCCCATGAGGATGCGCGTCGAGCTTTCGTGTACCGCCTGCGGTTCAGTCAGCAACCAGCCTGGACGTTGCACGGCAGGCAGCCCCTCGCAGGCCTGGCTGTCGACAGTGGTCTGCCACGCGCATTCCGGCCGGTGATCGGCCTGGAAGCGCAAGCCCTGCACCGCGTCATCCCCCAGCCGTGCGCGCAAGCGTTCACGCAGTTGCTCCCAGGGCAAGGACTGCTGCGGACGGTCGTCGAACAGCTCCTGACGCTGGGGCACGAAGGCCGGCAGATCTTCGGCGCGCAGACGAAAACCGCGCACCGGGGCCTCGACATGAACCTGTTCCAGGCGCCCTCGGGCCAGTTCGAACAGCATCGCCGGATCGCGCTCGGCGCTGAGCAGGCCGACCTTGATCACGGTGTCCGGCAAGCCGGCGTGTTCCAGGTGCAAGTCGAAACGTTGCACGCCGCTGTCCCGGCCGCAGAGGAACGCCGACAGATCGCCGGTCAATCGTCTTAAAGGAAACAACAATGCCTGATGGGATTGCACATCGAAATTGAGTTCGATGCGCACATCGAAACGGTCCGGCGGCAGGTAAAACGCCAGTGCCAGCCGCCGCTCACCGAACAGGCTGTCCAGATGCTTGAGCACCTGGGCCTCGAAACGCCGGGCCAGGCTATGCCGGGGCAGCGC
>NZ_JBFTMK010000511.1:0-3667 GCF_056396965.1 Pseudomonas sp. 05N434 | reverse complement strand
GGACAATTCCGAGGTCGATCCAGCTGAATTTCGCCTTGGCCCTGGCGGCTTCGGCCTGAATATCCACCAACCCGCCACCCTCGCGGATCAGCTCGATTTCCGCGTCATTGGCGCCCTTGAAATCCCGTGGTTCGCGATACACCGCGTACCAGATCACTGCCCAAAGGATGCCCACCACACCGGTGCTGACAAACACCATGTGCCAGCCATATTGGTGTTGCAGCCAGGCAAGCACCGGCGTCAGGAACGCCAGGCCGACGAACTGCCCGGAGGTGTAGAAACCGATGGCTGTGGCGCGTTCGCGCTCGGGGAACCAGGTTGTCACTACGCGGCTGTTGATCGGGTACGCCGGCGCTTCCAGCGCTCCGACCGCCATGCGCAGCACGAACAATGCGATAAAACTGGCGGCGAAACCGAGCATCACCGTGGCCAGCGACCACAGCAGCAATGCAACGCTATAGAGAATGCGCGGCGGCACCCGGTCCACCAGCCAGCCGCCGGGGATCTGCATGGCGGCGTAGGTCCAGCCGAATGCGGAAAAAATCAGCCCCACATGAATCGGATCGATGCCCAGGTCGCTGGTCAGCGCCGGGGCGGCAATGGACAGGTTGCTGCGGTCCAGGTAGTTGATCACCACCGTGATGAACAACAGGACCATGATGAAAAAACGCTTGCGACTGGGCGTCACCAACGACGCCTGCCCGGTGAGGGTTTGCGGTTGCATGGGGGTGCCTCTTCTTATGTTTATTGAGATCATGGTGGTTGATCGTTCCTACGCTCTGCGTGGGAACGCAGCCATGCGACCCAAGAGCGTCCGGTGAGGCATTCCCACGCAGAGCGTGGGAACGATCACCGCGTGAGTATCACCACTCGGCAAAACTGCCATCGGCATGGCGCCAGATCGGGTTGCGCCAGCGGTGGCCGACAGCGGCGCGTTCGATCACATACTCCTCGTTGATCTCGATCCCCAAACCCGGCCCATTGGGGATCTTCACAAAGCCTTTGTCGTAGTCGAATACCCGCGGGTCTTTCACGTAATCGAGCAGGTCATTGCTCTCGTTGTAATGGATGCCCAGGCTCTGTTCCTGAATGAACGCGTTGTAGCAAACCGCATCCAGTTGCAGGCACGCCGCCAGGGCAATCGGGCCCAGCGGGCAATGCAGCGCCAGCGCCACGTCGTAGGCTTCGGCCATGTTAGCGATCTTGCGGGTTTCGGTGATGCCGCCCGCGTGGGACGCATCAGGCTGGATGATGTCGACGTAGCCTTCGCTGAGCACACGCTTGAAATCCCAACGCGAGAACAACCGCTCACCGAGGGCAATCGGTGTGCTGGTCAGCGGCGCCAGCTCCTTCAGCGCTTCGTAGTTTTCACTGAGCACCGGTTCTTCGATGAACATCAGTTTGTACGGGTCGAGTTCCTTCATCAGCACCTTGGCCATCGGCTTGTGCACCCGACCATGGAAGTCCACGCCGATGCCGACATTCGGGCCCACCGCATCGCGCACGGCGGCAACGTTGGCCAACGCCAGGTCGACTTTCTCAAAGGAATCGAGGAATTGCAGTTCTTCGGTGCCGTTCATTTTCACTGCGGTGAAACCACGGCTGAYCGCTTCTTTCGCGGCGCGAGCAGTGTCCGCCGGGCGATCACCACCGATCCAGGAATAAACCCGGATCTTGTCCCGCACCTGGCCGCCCAGCAAATCGCTGACCGACACCCCCAGCGCCTTGCCCTTGATGTCCCACAACGCCTGGTCGATACCGGCCAGCGCGCTCATGTGGATCGCCCCGCCCCGGTAGAAGCCGCCACGGTAGAGCACCGTCCAGATGTCTTCGATGTTGCGTGGATCTTTACCGATCAGGTAGTCGGACAATTCCTCGACCGCAGCAGCAACGGTGTGCGCGCGGCCTTCAACCACGGGCTCGCCCCAACCGGTCACGCCCTCGTCGGTCTCGACCTTGAGGAAGCACCAGCGCGGCGGAACGATGAAGGTGGTGAGTTTGGTGATTTTCATCTCTATTGTCTCTCTTGTAGATGCAGCGCTCACAGCGCCAGAAAGTCTTAACGCAGAGCGTTCCATGCAGCGACATATGCCTTGGCGCGCACCGCTACTTCGTCAGCCGTCATGCCCGGTTTGAACAACCCGGAGCCGAGACCGAAACCTTTGACACCGGCCTCGACAAACACCTGCATGTTGTCTGGCGTAATCCCGCCCACTGGCACCAGCACCGTCCCCGCAGGCAACACCGCCAGCCAGGCTTTCACTACAGCTGGGCCCATCTGCTCGGCCGGGAACATCTTCAGCACATCCGCCCCTTCGGCCAGCGCGGCAAAGGCTTCGGTCGGCGTTGCCACGCCCGGCGACAGGAACAGCCCTGCTGCCTTCGCCGCGCGCAACACCTTGGCATCGCTGTGGGGCATGACGATCACCTGGCCGCCCGCCGCTTTCACCTGCTCGACCTGTTCCGGCGTCAACACCGTGCCCGCGCCGATCAGGCAATCGGCGGGTAATGTGCTGCGCAGGATGCGGATACTTTCGTACGGTTCAGGGGAATTAAGCGGCACTTCGATGACGCGAAATCCGGCCGAATACAGGACTTCGCCGACGGCTGCCGCCTCTTGCGGACGCAGGCCACGCAAGATCGCGATCAGACCGTTTTGTGCCAATGCTTGCTTGAGCATGTCAGACCTCCAGTCAGGTTTAACGGGATGAGGATGTCGTGATCAGTCCGGCGGCGACCGCCAACTGCCACAAGCCGCGTTCGGTAGCCTGCTCGGCCAGGGTCACCCGGGTAAAACCGCAGGCGTCGAGCGCCCGGCTGTAGCGAGCGCAGAGTTGAGCGTTGCCGATGAGGATGATCGAGGGCAGGTGCACGCTATTGCGTCGACGCCGCTGAACATTGGCCAGGGCCGACAGTTCATGGCCGATCAACAGGCCGGACAGATAGTCCGGCTGAGCGGTAGCGCTCAGCTCGCCGGTCAGCCCCAGGCTGCGGGCACTGAACAACGTCGACAGCGGCCCGATCTCGCCATCCGCCGACAGCGCCACTTGCACGCCACGGTCAAAAGCATCGCCATCAAAAGCCCCACCGCGCTGCTGAGTGCGCCCCAGAATGCTGTGTTCGCTGAGTACGGCGAAGACTTCGCCGGTCATGAAGGTATCGAAATGCACGATGCAGCCGTCGGCCACTTGCACCCATTTCGAATGACTGCCCGGCAGGCCTATCAGCAGATCCCTACCCGCCTCGCCCGGCAGATTCTGCAATACGCCGAGGACCTGGGTTTCCTCGCCACGCATAACGTTGGGCAAGTGCGAACGCTGAATCACACCCGGCACGATGTGCACATCGACACCGCGAAGACTGCGAACGGTTTGTAGGGAAGTTCCGAGATTGGCGACGTTCGCCGGCGTGTCGCAGTAGGCCGCTTCGCGCCAGCCCTGAGCGCTGCCGACCATGCCACAGGCAATCACCGGCACATCGGGCTGCGCGTCGAGCCAGTCACCGCAAGCCTCATCAAAGGCCAGTTCAAAACCGTCGGCGCATGCCTGACCGGCGATGGTTCGCGGCGTCTTGGGCAACTGCATGATCCCGGACGACAGCGCACGCTGTTCCAGCACCTGGCCACCGAAGCCGAGTTTGTAAGCACGTAATGAGGTTGTCCCCCAAT
>NZ_JBFTMK010000510.1:0-3675 GCF_056396965.1 Pseudomonas sp. 05N434 | reverse complement strand
GTCCAGGCGTCAAAGGCGGCTACTTCCCGGTTCCGCCGTTCGACCACGACCACGAAATCCGTACCTCCATGTGCAACGCCATGGAAGAAATGGGCCTGACCATCGAAGTTCACCACCACGAAGTGGCGACTGCCGGTCAGAACGAAATCGGTGTGAAGTTCAACACCCTGGTGGCCAAGGCTGACGAAGTTCAGACCCTGAAATACTGCGTACACAACGTAGCTGACGCATACGGCCGCACCGCGACCTTCATGCCTAAGCCGCTGTACGGCGACAACGGTTCGGGTATGCACGTTCACCTGTCCATCGCCAAAGATGGCAAGAACACCTTCGCTGGCGAAGGCTATGCCGGCCTGTCCGATACCGCCCTGTACTTCATCGGCGGCATCATCAAGCACGGTAAGGCTCTGAACGGCTTCACCAACCCGTCGACCAACTCCTACAAGCGTCTGGTCCCAGGCTTCGAAGCTCCAGTGATGCTGGCCTACTCGGCTCGCAACCGTTCCGCTTCGATCCGTATTCCTTACGTGTCCAGCCCTCGCGCTCGCCGTATCGAAGCCCGTTTCCCGGATCCAGCAGCTAACCCGTACCTGGGCTTCGCTGCACTGTTGATGGCTGGCCTGGACGGCATCCAGAACAAGATCCACCCTGGCGATGCAGCTGACAAAAACCTGTACGACCTGCCGCCTGAAGAGGCGAAAGAGATCCCACAAGTTTGCGGCAGCCTGAAAGAAGCCCTGGAAGAGCTGGACAAAGGTCGTGCGTTCCTGACCAAAGGCGGCGTTTTCAGCGACGACTTCATCGACGCTTACATCGCTCTGAAAAGCGAAGAAGAAATCAAGGTTCGTACCTTCGTACACCCACTGGAATATGAGCTGTACTACAGCTGCTGATCCGGTAGCGCTGCACTACGCAGCGTGACAAAAGAGAGGCCTCCTTCGGGAGGCCTTTTTTGTGGGCGAACGTCTGTCATCGAATGCCCGGTTGCGTGCATCATGGCCTTCACCCGATAAAGTCGAGATCCTCCATGCGCCTACGCTCATCCCTTGCCTTGCTCACTGCCCTGCTGGCCAACAGCGCTTTCGCCAGCCCGGCACCTGCCGCCCTCGCCCCACTGCTTGGCACCATAGAGGAGCGCCTGGCGATTGCCGATCAAGTCGCGTTGAGCAAATGGGACAGCGGTAAACCCGTCGAGGACCGTCAGCGCGAGCGCGAGGTGATTGCCGGCGCCGTTGCCCTGGCACCTGCTTATAAATTGAGCAACGAAGCCGTCGAACAGTTCTTCTCGGCGCAGATCGAGGCCAACAAACTGGTGCAATACGCGCATTTGTCTGACTGGCATGCGCAAGGCAAGGCACCCGACGATCCTCGGCCCGACCTCGTCGGGCAGATCCGCCCGCAACTTGATCAGTTACAAAAACGCCTGCTGCAACAACTGGCCGATTTCAGCCCTTATCGCAACGACCCGCAGTGCCCGTCCTGGCTGGCCACGGCCAATAAAACCGGCACCCAAGTATCTCTGCGCGAGCTCGCCAAGGTACGCGCCAGCGCTGAGTTGTGCAGCGCCAGCCGCTGAGCCGGCCTGCCGACATGCGCTGATGTGCTCTATGCTCAGCGCTTAGTCGCCACGAACGGAACAGGGCCGGACACTTGCCCAACGGCCAATGGAAGCCTGCAATGCGCTCATTGTTGTTATGCCTGCTCGTACTGATCGCCCTGCCCGCCGCTGCGCAGATCTATAAGTACACCGACGCCAATGGCAACACCGCCTACAGCAATCAGCCGCCCGACGGCGTCAAAGCCCGGCCGGTCGAATTGCCACCGCTCAACAGCGTCGAGCGTCAGTCGCCCAGCGAACCCGTAGCACCGCCGCAAGCCAGTAGCCGTGACCAACCGCACAGCGCCTATCAGGTGCTGGAGCTGAGCGGCCTGCCCACCGAAGAAGCCTTGCGCGCCAACAACGGCACGTTCACCGTCAGCGTATTGATCAATCCACGCCTGCAAGGCACTCATCGATTGAGGCTGTTACTGGACGGTCAACCCTACGGCCAGCCGAGCAACGTGCCGACCCTGCAACTAGTGAACATCGACCGTGGCGAACATAACCTTGCGGTTCAGGTGATCGACGGGCAAAACGTCGTGCAACAGAGCCCCACCGTGACGCTCACCGTGCAACGGGTGCATAAACCTTGAGGGCCTGGCTGTTGRTCGCGTGCCTGGTCAGCCTGCCGGCGATGGCCGAGGTCTTCACATATATCGACGCTCAGGGTAATCGGGTCTTCACCGATCAGCCGGGCGCCCGCAATGCCAAACGTGTGCCGTTGGCGACAAGCAATCGAATGTCAGCCAACCCGAGTGGCGCAGCGCCCATGACCGCCGCGAAAACAAACCCCGCCAAACCATTGTTTCATTACGACATGCTTCGGGTGCTGGTGCCGGAACCGGATGCCACGATCCGTAGCAGTGCCGGTGAGTTGATCGTCAGCGTTACCAGCGAACCCGGCCTGCAACAGGGTCATCGTTACCGTTTACTGCTGGACGGCCAGCCCACCGCCGAGCCCGGCCCCAGCCCGGTGTTCGCCCTGAGCAATATCGACCGCGGCAGTCACAACCTGTCGGTGGAAATCCTCGACGAACAGGGCCGCACCGTCGAACGCACGGCCAATCAACCGTTCCATATGCTGCGCATTTCCCTGGCGCAGAAACGCCAGGTCAAACCCTGCACCCTCACCGACTACGGCCAACGGCCGGAATGCCCCCTTAAAGACAAGCCTGAAGAAGAAAAAAGCGCCTTCTTGCCCTTCTTCTAACCTCGTTCAGGTTTGCGCACTATATTGGTGCAAACATCTGCACCATACCCACATCTCAGCCCATTTTGGTTCGAAAGTACTCGAAAAAACTGGCAGAACGCCATGCAAACGAGCGTAAAACGCCCGTTTCAGGCTCTAAACGCTTCTTTTCGGAGCCTTGGTTTGGTTTTTGCATTTTCCTCATACCGGCGCGTTATTCATGCGCCTGCCCTGCTCCAAAAGAGGGAGTAGGGCGTGCTCACCGTAAATGGCGATCGCGCAAAGCCCCACGAGACGCAAGACTAGGCATGAGGAGAGAAGTTTGGTTGCTCCAAATGAACGACGAATAACGACGGATTGCGTCTCGTGGGGCTTTGCCCTTCGGGTTGGCGCTGTGATCGCGCCATGCTGCGTTGTAGGACTTGAAAAGGGAACGCCATTCTCTGCGTCCTACGCCTTGCCTGGCGCGATCACAGCGCCAACGCGATTCGCCATTTACGGTGAGCACGCCCTACTATGACCATTAGCGACGCACTACACCGCTTGCTACTCGACAACCTGACCACCGCCACCATCCTGCTCGACGCCGAACTGCGCCTCGAGTACATGAACCCGGCGGCGGAAATGCTCCTGGCCATCAGCGGCCAGCGTAGCCATGGGCAGTTCATCAGTGAGTTGTTCACCGAGTCCACCGAAGCGCTGAACTCCCTGCGCCAGGCAGTCGAGCAGGCACACCCGTTCACCAAGCGCGAAGCGATGCTCACCGCCCTCACCGGCCAGACCTTGACCGTCGACTACGCCGTGACGCCAATCCTGAGCAATGGCGACACGATGCTGCTGCTGGAGGTTCATCCTCGCGACCGCCTCTTGCGGATCACTAAGGAAG
>NZ_JBFTMK010000509.1:0-3680 GCF_056396965.1 Pseudomonas sp. 05N434 | reverse complement strand
GTAACTGTGTTTGAGGGCCGAACAGGTCAGCACCGGGCGCTCGCCACGGGCGTCGACGCGGCGCAGTTCATCGCACAGGCTGTCGAGCCAGCCGGCACGGTCTTCGTCGTTCAGGGGGATACCCGCGCTCATCTTTTCGATATTGGCGGCAGGGTGAAAAGTGTCGCCTTCAATGGCGGTGGCGCCGCTGAGCTGGCACAGGGCCTGGCTGACACACGTCTTGCCGCAACCGGCAACGCCCATGATGACCAGGGCGGTGATGGAATGATTCATGTAACACCTCAGCGCGCAGACAGCGCTACCTTTGCTACGTAAAACTCTAGTGCAAAAGCAGATGTTGCCGACGCCTYCTTGTCATTTTTGTGGGTTGCAGCATGTTCGTTCTCGATGCCGAAAAGCGAGGATCAGGCAAACCCCGCTCACGCATTTGCAGCTGCATCGAGACAGCGCTACCTTAGTGCCTTGAATTTTGTTTGGCAAGCCGTCCGATGAATACCCCTAAAAACGATAAAAATACACGAACCACTGGCCGTCCTACCCTCAACGAAGTCGCGCGCCTGGCCGGTGTCAGCCCGATTACAGCCTCCCGCGCCCTGCGTGGCGTCAGCACGGTGGCCACCGAACTGGTGGAAAAAGTCCAGAAGGCTGCCCTCGAGTTGAACTACGTGGTCAACCCCGCCGCCCGCGCGCTGGCCTCGGCGCAGAGCCATTCCGTCGTGGTGTTGGTACCGTCATTATCCAACCTGCTGTTCATCGACACGCTGGAAGCCATTCATCAGGTTTTGCGACCAAAGGGCTTCGAAGTGCTGATCGGTAACTTCCATTACTCGCGCGATGAAGAAGAAAACCTGCTGCGCAACTACATGGCTTATCAGCCGCGCGGCTTGCTGCTGACCGGTTTCGACCGCACCGAAAGTTCGCGGCGGATGATCGAGGCCAGCAACATTCCCTGCGTCTACATGATGGAACTGGACAGTGCGGCGGGACTCAATTGCGTCGGTTTTTCGCAGCTGGCCGCCGGCGAAACGGCGGCCGAGCATTTGCTGTCGCGCGGTCGCAAACGCCTGGCTTATATCGGAGCGCAGCTGGATCAGCGTACGTTGCTGCGGGGCGAAGGTTTCCGTCGGGCGCTGCAAAAGGCCGGGCGCTACGACCCGGATCTGGAAGTGTTGACGCCACGGGCCTCATCGGTCGGACTCGGTGGCGAACTGTTCCTGCAATTGCTGGCTGCGCATCCAGACCTCGATGCGATCTTCTTCGGTAACGACGACCTGGCCCAGGGCGCACTGCTCGAAGCCTTGCGCTGCGGCATCAAAATCCCCGAACAGGTGGCGATCCTTGGCTTCAACGACCTGCCCATGTCCGAACACATGGTGCCGCGCCTGAGTAGTATCAATACGCCTCGAGAGGCCATTGGCCGTCGTTCGGCCGAGTTGATGCTGACCTTGATGGCCGGCAATTCGGTGGCCAAACCGGTGCAAGACATGGGGTTTGAATTGAAGGTGCGCGAGAGCACCTGATACGCAATCATCCCTTTGCTCGTGCTAGATTCCCGGCACCTGTAACAGCAAACGGAGAAGCTCAATGGGACATGCGCTGAAGATTTTGGGTCGGGCCTCGTCAATCAACGTCAGAAAGGTCCTGTGGGCCTGCGATGAACTGGGCGTTTCCTACGAACGGGAAGACTGGGGCAGCGGTTTTGCCTCGACCCAGAGTCCGGAGTTTCTCCAGCTCAACCCTAACGCACAGGTGCCGGTGCTCATCGACGAAGCCGGCGTGCTGTGGGAGTCCAACACCATCTGCCGCTATCTGGCCGGCAAATACCAAAACACCGATCTGTTGCCCATCGAGCCGGCGGCGCGCGCTCGCGTGGAACAGTGGATGGACTGGCAAGCCACCGAACTCAATCCGTCCTGGGGCTACGCCTTTTTTGCGCTGGTGCGGCAATTGCCGAACTTCCAGGATCCGCAGCGGATCGCCGATGGCGTTCGCGGCTGGAACGCGAAAATGGGCATCCTCGAACAGCAACTCGCGTCGACCGGAGCGTATGTCGCCGGACCTCGGTTCACCCTGGCCGATATCCTCATCGGCTTGTCGGTCAACCGCTGGCGGATGACCCCGATGGAACGCCCGGACTATCCCGCCGTCGACGCGTATTGCCAACGACTGGCATTGCGACCGGGGTTCATGGAACACGCCTGCAACGGCGTGCCATAACGCCAAACCCGCTCCCTCTGCCCTTCCATAAAAAGAGAACCCCATGAACGGACTCAACGTACTGCTGACCGGCGCCTGCGGCAGAATCGGCAAAACCTTTTTTGAAGCTTCGCAGGACCGCTACACCTTCGTGCTGACGGATCGCATCGAGCCCGACTTCAATGTCGAAGCACCGCATCGCTTTGTACGCCTGGACCTGTCCGACCTCACCGCCATAAGCGAAGTGCTGAAAGGCATCGACGTCATTGTGCATCTGGCCGGCATCCCTCACGCCACCGCCTCTTTCGATGAGTTACTGCCCAACAATATTCTGGCCACCACTTACCTGTTCGAAGCCGCCGTGGCTGCGGGTTGTAAACGATTGGTGTTCGCCAGCAGCGCGCAGAMCATCGAGGGCTATCCGGTGGACCGGCAGATCACACCGGGCATGCAGGTGATGCCGGCCAATCTGTATGGCGTCAGCAAGTGTTATGGCGAAGCCTTGTGTGCGTTCTACGCTGCCAAACACAACCTCTCGAGCATTGCCATACGCATCGGCGCTTTCGAGTTTGCGGACCGTCACGAATTGACCAACGCTCGCGACCTGAGTGCATGGCTCAGCCCTCGTGATGCAGTGCAGTTGCTGCAACTCTCTGTGGAGGTCGAAGGTGTGCAACACCTGATCGCCCACGGTATCTCCAATAACCGTTTCAAACGCCTGGACCTCAGTGAAACTACCCGGGTGTTGGGTTATAGGCCGGTGGACGATGCATTTCAGGAGTTCGACATTCCCATTGGGTTTCCTTGACGGTGCGTCTCCAGAATCCGGGCAACGTGGTTCTTGCGCTGTAGCCTGAGGTCGGTCGACCTCTGCCGCTCGGCGGCAAGGGTTGATCGCCCTCCTTTTCAGTTCCCGGACGAATCAGCCGATAACTGATGTTCTGCGAGCATCCTCAGCAGCGCCCGCACCGCCGCCGAAGGTTCTTTGTCGGGCGCGACCACCAAGGCAAACTCCCGGTCGATGCGCGGCGTCACCGGCACTATCCGCAAGCCTTGGCGATGAGTCGGCAGGGTCATTTCCGGCACCACGGTCACGCCGATGTTTTCCCGCACCAGGGTGAACGCACTGCTCCACTCACGCACCTCGGCCCGCACATCCAGCAGTTGCAACCCGGCATCAGCCGCCAGGCTGCGGGCATTGGTCGAACACCCGCCCGTGGCCAGCACAAAGGGTTGCTCCGCCAGTTCCGCCAGTGAGACGCCCTCTTCATTCGAGCGGCGCGCCAAAGGATGGCCACCGGGCAGAACCGCCACCCAGGCATCACGCCCCAAACGCCCGGCATTGCGCGCAGGTGCCGGGTTCAACGCCACACCGACATCCACCAACCCGGCACTGAGCAACGTTTCCACTTCATCGTCGCTGACCTCTAGCGCCACCACTTGAATGCCGGGATACAGCCGATTGAACTGGCGCAACAGTGGCG
>NZ_JBFTMK010000508.1:0-3685 GCF_056396965.1 Pseudomonas sp. 05N434 | reverse complement strand
GTCTTTGGTGGCTTGACGCTGGCTGTCGTTGAAGTAGGCCGGAACGGTGATCACCGCTTCGGTCACAGGCTCGCCGAGGTAGTCTTCGGCGGTCTTCTTCATTTTCTTCAGAATTTCAGCCGAGATTTGTGGCGGTGCCATTTTCTGGCCGTTCACTTCAACCCAGGCGTCGCTGTTGTCAGCCTTGACGATCTTGTAAGGGACCATCTGGATGTCTTTCTGTACGACTTCTTCGTCGAAACGACGACCGATCAGACGCTTCACCGCGTACAGGGTGTTATGCGGATTGGTCACTGCCTGACGCTTGGCCGACTGGCCAACCAGGATTTCGCCATCGTTGGCATAAGCGATGATCGACGGCGTGGTACGCGCGCCTTCAGCGTTTTCAATAACTTTGGCCTTGCCGTTTTCCAGCACGGAGACGCAGGAGTTGGTAGTCCCCAGGTCGATACCGATAATTTTGCCCATGTTCACTCTCCCGAAACTTTGGATTTGGATGCCGCAGTAGTGGTGGCTGACTGCGGTAGCACTTAAACGCTTGACTTCTAAATGGGGGCCTTGCGGCTAATTTCAAGCCTGCTCGTCAATCGAAGGCGAAACCGGTGCAGGTGCCTTGCTGACCACGACCATGGCCGGGCGCAGCAGGCGACCGTGGAGCTGATAGCCCTTCTGAAACACCTTGAGCACGCTGTTTGGCTCGACGTCGGCGCTTTCCTGCATGGCCATCGCCTGATGATGCGAGGCATTGAAAGGTTCGCCTTCAGGATCGATGGCTTCCAGGTGATAGCGCTTCAGGGTGTCCTGGAACATTTTCAGGGTCAGCTCGATCCCTTCGCGCATCGAACGAATGTTTTCGTCGTCAGGGTTGGACAGCTCCAGGCCGCGCTCCAGGCTGTCAATGATCGGCAGCAGGTCGCCTGCGAATTTTTCCAGGGCGAACTTGTGAGCCTTTTCAACGTCCTGATCGGCACGACGGCGGACGTTCTGCAGATCGGCGGCTACACGCAAAGCCTGATCCTGCGCACCAGCCAATTGCTCTTCGAGCACTTGTACACGAGCCGCCAGGTCTTCACCCGAAGCCTCGGGGGTCTGGTTGGCGTCTAGATTTTGCGTATCCACTGTCTGTTCGTCAGCCATAGATTTCTCCTTCCAATATCGTCCGCGAGCTCAACTCACGCTTCTGCCCCGGTATATGGGGTCGCAAAATTCAGCTTCAAGGGCTATCCGATGATTAACCCTACAAAAAACAACTGCTTTGTCATTCCCAGGCGCGCTAAGGATTTCTTTCAATCAAGCAAATCGACCTAAGCGGGGGCATTGTCAGCCAGAAACAAAACACTGTATAAATAACCAGACCTAAAGCCTGGGAGCGGCCTTCATGCTGGTGCACCTGTCCGTACACAACTACGCCATCGTTGAACATCTCGATCTCGAACTCGATCGCGGGATGAGCGTGATCACAGGAGAAACCGGCGCCGGCAAGTCGATCATGCTCGACGCCCTCGGCCTGACCCTGGGTGATCGCGCCGACAGCGGCGTAGTCCGCCCGGGGGCCGACAAGGCCGACATCCTGGCCACCTTCGACCTGATCGACATCCCTGAAGCCAGCGCCTGGCTGGCCGAACGCGACCTCGAGAACGACGGCCCGTGCATTCTGCGCCGCGTGATCACTGCTGAAGGGCGTTCGCGCGGCTATATCAATGGCACCCCCTGCCCTCTCGGCGACCTGAAGGCCCTGGGCGAGTTGCTGATCGATATCCACAGCCAGCACGAACACCAATCCCTGCTCAAAACCGATACCCATCGCCGCCTGCTCGACGAGTACGCCGGCGCCACGGACCTTGCCCGTCAGGTGCAACTGGCCGCCCAACGCTGGCGCCAGACCCGTCAGGAGCTGGAACGCCTCTCCAACTCCGGCGACGAACAGCGCGCTCGTCATCAGTTGCTCAGCTATCAACTCGAAGAACTGGAAAACCTCGGCCTCGGCGAAAGCGAGCTGGAGCAACTGGAGCAGGAACACAAGAACCTGACCAACGCCGAAACCCTGCTGGGCATTTGTCGGCAAGTGGTCGAACAATGCAGCGAAAGTGATTCCGGCAATGTATTGAACGCACTGACCGCCAGCCTCAATCGCCTATCGAGCGTGAACAATTCGATCGGCGCCCTGGGTGAAGCCAGCAACCTGCTGACCAGCGCGCAGATTCAGGTTGAAGAAGCGGTGGGCGAATTGAACCGTTTTCTCGACAATTTCGACGCAGACCCGGCACGTCTTCAATACCTGGAAGAACGCCTCGATGCGATCTACACCCTGGCGCGCAAACACCGCATCCAGCCGACCGAAGTCGCCGAGATGCAACAGAAGCTACTCGACGAAATCGAAACCCTGAATGCCAACGATGAATCCATCGAACGCCTGGGCGATGAGCTGGCCTCCTACGCCCGTCATTATCAGGAGAAGGCTCGGGAATTGAGCGACCTGCGCCATCAAGCGTCGAGCAGCCTGGCCAGCGCCGTGGAGCAGGAAATCCAGCGCCTGGGCATGCCCGGCGGCCGCTTCACCATCGAACTGCGCCCCAACAGCAGCGATGAACTGCTGCCCAACGGGCTAGAACAAGTGGAACTGCTGGTGAGCGCCAACCCAGGGCAACCGCTGAAAGCCCTGGCAAAAGTGGCATCGGGGGGCGAGCTGTCGCGTATAAGCCTGGCGATTCAGGTGATCACCGCACAGACCTCCCGCGTACCGACGCTGGTGTTCGACGAAGTGGACGTAGGTATTGGCGGCCCGACCGCCGAGATTGTCGGCCAGTTGCTGCGACGCCTCGGGGAGCGCGGGCAGGTTCTGACCGTGACGCACTTGCCGCAAGTGGCGGCGCAGGGGCATCAACATCTATTTGTGCACAAGGTCCGCGGTGAAGATGCCACGCACACAGCCGTCTCCAAGCTGAGCAAGAATGATCGTGTCGAAGAAGTGGCACGGATGCTCGGCGGCATCGACCTCACCAAGGAGTCCCTGGCTCACGCGAAGAAAATGGTTGTTACCGCGAAAATCTAAGAAGGGCAGAAAGCACGAAGGCGACCCTGAGGTCGCCTTCGTTCGTTTCGCGAACCTGAAGTTCGCGCGACATGCTTACTTTTTCTTGCGCACGTACAGTACAAGATTGTGATCGACCATCTCGAAGCCATACTTGTCGACGATTGCTTTCTGCAGCCGCTCGATTTCTTCGTCGAAGAATTCGATCACTTCACTGGTCTCGACGTTGACCATATGGTCGTGATGCTTGCCGTCGTCCAGTTCGAAGACCGCATGGCCTCCGTCGAAGTTGTGCCGCACCACAAGGCCAGCTGCCTCGAACTGGGTCAGAACACGGTAAACCGTGGCCAGACCGACGTCCTCACCAGCCTCCATCAGTGCTTTGTAGACGTCCTCGGCACTCATGTGGCGTTGCTCGGCGGAATCGAGCATTTGCAGAATTTTGACCCGTGGAAGGGTCACTTTGAGGCCGGCTTTGCGTAGTTCGCTATTTTCAACCATGGTCAGCTTTCTCGCGATGCTRCTTCGCAGCTTCTCTTAATGCGGGTATGATCGGCGTTTACGTTGTCCCAGCCAAGATAGTGGAAGTCGCCCACCGATGCAAAACACCAAGCTCTTGCTAACCAGTTTCACCTTTGTGGGACTGCTCGCACT
>NZ_JBFTMK010000507.1:0-3690 GCF_056396965.1 Pseudomonas sp. 05N434 | reverse complement strand
GCGACTGCTCTCGCACTTGCAGCAATATGTGCCGGCGCTGGCGGTTCAGGACGACTTCGACCTGCGTAACCAGCTCGAACTGCTGCTGACCCGGGTCAGCGTCAAAAGTGGCAGGTCGCGGGTGGTCGGGGTGGCTGATGAAGACGTGATCAACCTGATCGCCATGCTCTTCGAATGCATTCTCGATGACCGCAACCTGCCGGACTCCCTCAAGGCGCTGATTGGCCGCTTGCAGATTCCGATGCTGAAAGTCGCAGTGCTCGACAAGAGTTTTTTCAGCCGCAGCAGCCATCCCGCCCGGCGCTTGCTCAACGAAATCGCCGCGGCGGCCATGGGCTGGGGCGAGTGCGATGACCATCAGCGCGACAGTCTGTACCTGCGCATTGAGCAGGTGGTGCAGCGCTTGTTGAACGACTTTGTCGATGACCCGGCGATCTTTTCCGAACTGCTGGCGGATTTCCTCGCCTTCACCCATGACGAGCGTCGTCGCAGTGAATTGCTGGAGCAGCGCACCCGAGACGCCGAAGAAGGACGCGCCAGGACCGAACTGGCCCGTCAGCGCGTCGAGCAGGTGTTGAATCAGGTGTTGGTGGGCAAGGTTTTGCCGCACAGCGTGGTGGTGTTTGTTCAGGAGGCCTGGAGCAAAGTGCTGTTGCTGACCGGCCTCAAGCACGGTGATCAGTCCGCCGAATGGCACGCCGATGTGCAGACCATGGAGCAGTTGATCTGGAGCGTGCAGCGCCATGACGAACCCGATGCGAGCCTGCGCTTGTTGGCGCTGGTGCCAGGGTTGCTCAAGTCATTGCGCGATGGGCTGAACAGCTCGGCATTCGACCCGTTTGCTACCAGCGAGTTTTTCAGCGAGCTGGAAGCCCTGCACGTTCAACTGTTTGAACGTCCGAGCCTGAACAGCACGCCTGTCGAGGGGCCGATAATGGTCGAAGTGCAGGAGGAAATCGTGCTTCGCACTGCTGACGAAGGCCCGGTCGAAACGGCCTCGGTGCGTTTGCCGGAGGATGATGCCGCGCTACTGCAAGTCGATCAACTGCGCCCGGGGGGCTGGGTCGAGTTTCAGGAAGACGAGGAAAACACCCTGCGTTGTAAATTGACGGCAATCATTGAATCCACCGGCAAGTACATCTTTGTCGACCGTACCGGAATGAAAGTGCTGGAGCGCAACCGTACCGGCCTGGCCCTGGAGTTTCGGCGTGGCGCGGTGCGCACGCTGGACGACACCTTGCTGTTCGATCGGGCGCTGGAATCGGTGCTGGGCAACCTGCGGCGTCTCAATCGCGGCAAGTGATCGCGCGCCGAGGGTCTATCGCGGCATACTGGGCGCCAACACAGTCGTCGTTGAAGGAGCCTGTATGCAGTTGGACCCCGCGAGTGGTTGGTGTCAGGGTGTGCGTTTATGCCCTTCGCCCAACTTCAATGCGCGCCCCGAGGGCGAGATTTCCCTGCTGGTGATCCACAACATCAGTCTGCCGCCCGCGCAGTTTCTGACCGGCAAGGTGCAGGAATTTTTCCAGAATCGTCTGGATGTCACGGAACATCCCTACTTTGCAGGGATCGCCGACCTGCGGGTGTCTGCGCACTTTCTGATTGAACGTGACGGCACCGTCACTCAGTTTGTCTCTTGTCTTGAGCGCGCCTGGCACGCCGGCGTTTCGTGTTTTGAGGGACGGGAAACCTGTAACGATTTTTCCGTGGGCATCGAGCTTGAAGGCACGGATGATCTACCGTTTACCGATGCGCAGTATCAGGCGTTGACGACTCTGACCCGACAGCTGCAAAGCGCCTTCACGGGCATCACCGCGCAACGTATCTGTGGGCATAGCGACATTGCACCCGGGCGCAAGACTGATCCGGGACCGGCGTTTGACTGGGCGCGCTATCGTGCGGACCTGGCAAAAGCCGCTCAGGAAGAAGAGGAGCAACAATGAGTTTTCTGGTGCTGCTGTTAGCGGTCTGGATCGAGAAATTCTCGGCCCTGCGCCATCGGGTTCAACGTGATGCGGGTTGGGTGCGTGAGCTGAACAAGCTTGAAGTGAGCCCACGCATGACCAACCGTCCGTGGCTGATACTGGTGGTGCTGGTGTTGTTGCCGGTGGCGCTGCTGGGGTTGCTGTTGGTGGTGCTGGACCCGGTGGCCTATGGCTTGCTGGCGTTGCCCGTGCACCTGTTGGTGGTGATTTACAGTCTGGGGCGTGGCGATCTGCTGGCCGGCCTGGGGCCCTTTCGCGATGCCTGGCGCCGGGAAGACCTGCAGGCTGCCGCCCATGTGGCCAAACGCGACCTGGATATCTGCGCCGACAGTGGCGAGYAACTGCTGGAGCGGGTGCAGGGGCATTTATTGTGGGAGGCCTATCAGAGCTTTTTCGCGGTGATCTTCTGGTACTTCCTGTTGGGCCCGGTCGCGGCCCTGAGCTATCGATTGCTGGCGCTGGCCGAAGAGCATGGGCAGAACCCGGCTGTGGTCGAGCGCGCGACACAACTGCGCCACGCGTTCGATTGGGTGCCGGTGCGGTTGCTGGCGGCGAGCTTCGCGCTGGTCGGCAACTTTGTCGCGGTCAGCCGGGTGATGCTGCATGAACTGCTGAATTGGAACATCAGCGCCGCCCAACTGATCGAGAAGGTCGGGCTGGTGGCCGGTGAAATTCCGGCGCCGGTGGTCGGCCCGGACGGCATCAACAGCCTGGACCGGATCTGGGAACTGCTGCTGCGCGCGGCAGTGCTTTGGTATGCCGGTTTTGCGTTGTGGACTGTTTTGTCCTGACTCCAATCTACGGACGCTTTTGTGGCGAGGGGGCTCGCCACAGGGGCTCATCCGCTCCAACAACGGCGACCTGTCGTTAACCTTAAGTTACAAAACCTCCCTCCGATTTAGGCTATACAGAGGCAGCGCCAATAGTGGCTATCTGCTGTCTCTGCGCGCCTGCCAATAAAAATAAGAAATCAAAGGGAGACTTCACAGTGAAGAGCTTGCTCTATCCCGCCGTCGCGCTGATGAACCGCCTGAGCTTCGGCATGAAGTTCAGCCTGATCAGCGCGCTGTTCCTCGTACCGATGCTGGTGACCAACTTCTATCTGGTGCGCGACTCCTATCGCGAATTCCAGGGCACCCGGATCGAGTTGCAGAGCCTCGACCTGTTGGGCAGCGGCCTGAGCCTGCGTCGGGACCTGGAGACCCTGAACAACCTGGTACAGATCAACGTCACTCTGGGCCAGTCCGGCAAGGCCAATCATGTCGAATCGACGATAAGTGCCCTGGAGCAAAGCGTCCTGAGCCGTTTGCAGGGGCTGGCGGCGATGACCACTGACCCGGAGCAAATCACGTTTTTCGATGGTAAACGCGATGAAATGATCGCCGCGTTCAAGGTCCAGCAAGCGGAAAACTCCCTGCAAAGCAAAAGTGCGCTGATCGGCAAGTTGCTCGGCAGCGCGCAGATTTTCAGCCAGATCATCGCCAGTCAGGCCGGCCTGAGCCGCGACAGCCAGAGCGACATGCGTCAGCTGAGTGAACTCATTACCAACGTCACGCCGGCCGTCACCCAGACACTCGGCGAGGGCCGAGCGATGGGGTCCTACTCGCTGGGGCAGGGTTTTCTCAATTCGGCCTCGAGTACCCGATTTGATGAGTTGCTGGCGCAGATCGAGAAACTTCAGGCCGAATACGGCCTGAAGTTGAAG
>NZ_JBFTMK010000506.1:0-3704 GCF_056396965.1 Pseudomonas sp. 05N434 | reverse complement strand
CCCAAGGGCCACAACTGCTCACCGGCAAGCATGCCCAGCAGGCCCACCAGCGCGATGGCCGGCGGTGCGGGGGAACGAAAATCCAGCGCGCCATAGAGCAGGCCGACGCCCAGACCGATACCCAACGAGATAAGGTAGTTCATGACAGACTCCGTGGCATAAGGGGGTATGCGCAGAGTCTAGAGAGAGGTCGCCACGGACGTCGGCCAAGTACTTCTGAATGTCGGCCAAAGCGCTTTTTACGCAGCGCCGCCCCGTTGCTGGCTCACGCAAAACTGCGAAGGCGCGACGCCCAGTTCCCGGCGGAACATGTCGCTGAAGCTGCTCGGCGAATAACCCAGTTCCCGGGCTATCGCGCTGACCGGTACGCCCTGAATCAATTCGGCCRCCGCGGTCGCCAGTTGCACCTGCCGCCGCCATTCGGCGAAGCCCATGCCCAAACCGTCCTTGAACAACCGCGCCAGGGTACGCACGCTGGCACCGGCATTTTCGGCGTGCTGCTCGAAGGGAATGTCCAGCGACGGTGAGGCCATGACCRCCTGGCACAGGTTCATCAGCCGCCGGTCGGAATCGTCCGGTAGCGGTATTTTCAGCAATGAGCGCCGGGCGCGCTTGAGCTCCAGCAAGGCCAGGCCGACCAGCGCGTCGTAGTAATCCGGGGCACCGTCGTCGCCCTGCTCCACCAACCCGACGATCAGTTCGCGCAGCAAGCCGCCGACTTCAATCACTTGCACACTGTCGTCCAGTGTCGCCGCCAATGACGGCCGCAGGTAGATGTTGCGCATCTGCAAGTCAGAGACCACGCGAATCCCGTGCGGCACACCCGGCGGCAGCCAGACCGCCCGTTGCGGCGGCACCACCAGTGCTTCATTGGGCGTCTCGACCCACATCACGCCGCTCATCGCGTACAGCAACTGGCCCCACGCATGTTCGTGAGGCTCGATATACAACCCACGTGGGTAAGTACGTGCCAGCGGTTGCACGGGCACATCGGTATCGCTTAAATCAGGGGGGGCGGCCTTGGCCATAGGCTAGGATCATTAGGGGACGGAAAGGCTCCATGGTAGCGAGGCGTGCGACGTGTCGCCAGTCGCTGTAACCGACTGACAATCCGACGGAATTTTTCGCGCGCCTCACGATCCTTCTATAACAACAGGGAGGAATACAGGCTTTATGAACAACGCAAAGCTTTTCGTCATTGAATACACACTTCATGGCAAGCCTAAGTCTTTCATCATCCGCCAGGACAAAATGGACAACGCAGAAGCCTGGCACTGGGCCAGTTGCGATGCCGGCGTAGGCCGGATCCCTCGTTTTGGCCGTGAGCGGGTGCAAAAGACCAGCAAACCTGTGGCGGAAAAATTCGGCGTCGAGAACGTGACCTGGCGGCCGACGAGTTGAACGTTGAACGGGAGGGTGAATATTCGAACTGAAAGTGGAGCCGCAGCGGCTCCACTTTTTTTGGATGAGCGGTCAGTGCTTAGCGCACTTGCAGCCTTTGGTGGAACATTCTTCGCCGTGTTCGTGATGTTTGGCGYAGCCTTCGCAGCAATAGTGCTTGCCGTGACGCACGATGGGGTGATCGCCCAGTTTGCAGGAGCATTTCGGGCAGTCGCAGGTACCGTCGTTCATGAGTCTGACTCCATGGTTAGGGTCGTCCGGGTGCCGCGGGTGCGCGGCACCTGAAGCAAATGACCGCCCGTTGCGGAAACCGGTTCAAACAGATGCCTGGACGGAGTTTGCTTACTATTGAGGGTAGTCGCGATGTGGCTCCCCCGTAGCAGCAGCCTCGCGGGCTCGGCAGCTGCTGCAGATCGCAAAACGCTCTCAGCGACATCAATCAAATACGGAATTGCCCGACCAATTGCCCCAGGCGCTGACCGAGATCGGCCAGGCTGCGCGAGGTTTGCGCACCGCGCTGGGTCTCGTCGGCGACGCTGTCTACCGCCACGGCGATCTGGTGCACGCTGCGGTTGATCTCTTCGGCCACGGCGGTTTGCTCTTCGGCGGCGCTGGCAATCTGCGCGTTCATCGAGTTGATGGTGCCAATCAACTGAGCCATGGCGTCCAGCGACGCCCCGGCCTCGTTGGCCTGGGCCGATGTGCCGTCGCCGGCCTCGCTGGAGCGGCGCATGGACTCGACCGCCGATTGGGTGCCGGCCTGCAAGCGGTCGATCATGCCCTGGATTTCCTGGGTGCTGATTTGCGTGCGACTGGCCAGCGCCCGCACTTCGTCGGCAACCACCGCAAAACCACGTCCGGCCTCACCGGCGCGGGCCGCTTCAATGGCGGCGTTGAGCGCCAGCAGGTTGGTCTGCTCGGCAATCGAACGGATCACCCCGAGCACGCTGACAATCGACGACACGTCTTTCTGCAGGCTGTCGAGGGACACGCCGCTGCTGCGAATGTCGTTCACCAGTGCATGAATCTTCACGATGCTGCCGGCCACCACGCGCTTGGCGGCCTGGCCTTCTTCGTCGGTCTGCTGGGCAGCGACCGCGGCGTTTTGCGCGCTCTTGGCCACTTCCTGGGCCGCCGCCGACATTTGGTTGATCGCCGTGGCCACCTGATCGGTCTCGTGACGCTGGCGCTCCATGGCCTGATCCGAGCGTTGGGCCTGATCGGAAACCTGATTCACCAGCCCGGTCAGTTGCGAGGTCATTTCGGTGATCTGCCGCACCAGGCCGTGGATCTTGTCGACGAAACGGTTGAACGAGCCGGCCAGTTCGCCGAGTTCATCCTGGCTGGTGATGGTCAGGCGCCGGGTCAGGTCGCCCTCGCCCGCCGCGATGTCGTCGAGGTTGGCTTTCATCAGGTTCAGCGGACGCAGAATGGTATTGGCCAGCAGCATCCCGGCCGCGGCGATCACCAGCAGCACCAACACGGCAATCCCGACAATGCTCAGCACCACGCCTTGCATGCGTTCCTGGACCTTGATCTCGACCAGCGCCACTTGCGCTTCTATGCCGTCGAGGTTGACCGAGGTGCCGACCGCCATGTCCCACTTCGACAGGTATTCGGTGTAGCCGAGCTTGGGTACCTGCACTTGGGTATTACCAGGCAGTGGCGAGCTGTATTGCAGGTAGTGGGTCCCGTCCTTGGCGACTTTCACCAGGTCGCGGTTAACGTAGATGCCGTTCGGGTCGCGGTTGTCCTTGAAGCTCTGGCCCACGCCTTCGGGGCTGTTGGCCTTGAACAGGCGCACGGTGTTGGAGTCGTAGCCGAAGAAGTAGCCGTCCTTGCCGTAGGTGATGCTCGACAGCAACTTGATCACCTGCGCCCGCGCCGCGTCATCGCCGGGAGCGGCCGCGTCGTAGAGCGGTTTGATCGCGGTCATGGCCACGGCAACGTAGCTTTGCAGGGTTGCCTTGGCATCGCTGAGCAGGCGCTGACGGGTTTCCTCGACTTCCTTGCGGGCCTGTTCCTGCAGAATGAACAGCGTGGTCAGGCTGATGACCAGCGCAAAGAGCAACACCGGGAGGACGGCAAGGGACAGGACTTTGGCCTTCAGGCTCATGCGCATGACGTTCACTCTTTTGATTTTATTGGCGTGGTTAAAGGCTATAACGGCACGCCAGATCAAAAGTTGAACGCGGTCCTACAAGGTAGAGTGGTTACAGAACCATCGCCGCCACCCAACCGAACGCCAGCAACGGCAGGTTGTAGTGCAGGAAGGTCGGGACCACGGTGTCCCAGATGTGGTG
>NZ_JBFTMK010000505.1:0-4458 GCF_056396965.1 Pseudomonas sp. 05N434 | reverse complement strand
GCATTATATTTGTTTGATCTAGGATGTGTTGAAGCTCCTTTCTCTTGGTTTTAACCATTTGATAGGTTTCTTCAGGCACTGGACGAATGCTACTTATGTATTCTTCAGCAACACCGGTTAGCGAATAAAGCCTTCCTTCTCCATCTTTTGCATCCGTCCCGGATTCAAGCATGCTGGAGTTGTGAAGTTGGTGAAGTGCCTCTTCTATTCTTACGTCGGTTTCATTGTCTAGAAAAAATCTTAATTCTACTGCGGATACTGGTTTTCGCAAGCAGGCAATTATGGATATGACACGCGTCTCAACTTCACCTAGTTTGTCATAGAGGTTTTCAAAGCAAAAGCGTAAGGCGTCTTTGAAGTTTGTGCTCTCTTTGTTTATTAAGTCGGCAGGGCTATTTCCTGCAGCTACGGCCAGCACATACCACTTTATAAGCAAAGGGTTGTTGTGAAGTCTCTTGCATAGCTGTTTTAGTTGTTCGGACTTCTTCTTTGATATGCTGTCAAGATTCAATAGTCTAGACATGTTTCGCATTAGGTCTATAGATGGTTTGTCATCTAGTTTGTCAAGTTTGTATCTGTATTCTATTTCCCCTAAACCTATCCTGGTAGTAATCAGTACCCGTGAATGATGGGGTATGTTTGCTAAAAAATCCCTTACTTCTGTGGAGTTGATTGTTTCAAGGTTGTCGATACAGAGTAAGGTCCTGAATTCTGACATGTACTCAGATATTTCATTTAGTGCGTTCTGTATAGGCATCTCTGGGCAAGAGCCGTTTTTCCAATGCCTCCTTCACCTACTATTGAAATTACGGAGGTGTTGGATGCGAGTAATTTATTTATCGATTTTCTGTCATTATCCCGTCCCATGAAGCCGGTGTCGTCAAACTCGGTCAAGGGGAGGTTGTTGTATATTGATTTTTTGTTCGGTTTCCAAAAATCAGGAATTGAAAGTGAGAGTGCATATGATGGGTTATTTAGGTTCCTTATTGCTTCGTTTATATTTTTCCAATCTAACCTCTCGCCGGTTTCAATTAGCTGTTGAGTGAAGTCGAGAAGACTGACGAAGTCATTGGGTTCAAGGGGTCTTGAGTGGCAAACTCTATTTCTGCACTTTGAAAGTTTCTCTAGGCCAACAGTGATGTCTTTGAGTTCTTCTTCAGAAAATATTGTTTGAGTTTTTGAGATTTTATTAAGGATCTTGCTGAGGTCATAAAAGTCTATGAAGTCTAATAGTTCGGATAGGTCCGATTCTTTTGAAAATACTTCTTTTTTATGGTCTAGATATCTTGCTTTGGCAGTTGTTGCGACATCTTCAGGTAGTATTTGTGTGTAGTCGTCAAATTCTTGGAGAGTTAATATATTTCGCAAGTCTGTTTCAATTGAAGAAATCAACGAAAAGCAAGACATCCGTGTGGCGTAGTTGCGACCAGTCATTATTTATTCCTTTGGTGTAATCGTTTGTCTATAAATTTTAAAATTAAATATTGGCGTTCGGCAGTCGTAATAATATTCATCGGTTGTATCCTCCGTGGATTATGCATTCCCCTGCGGTGATCGACATCTCTCCTAAGGGCAACCCTTCCGTCTTTCCATCCGTAGTTCCTCACGGTGCACCAGGATCAGGAGTGGCAATTTAACATCTGGAGCGCGCTGTCGTCCCCCCACCTCGCCTGCGGGCTAAATAGGTCTTTTTTTCTGCACTGCTGCGGTCCACTGGACGCCGCTAAGGCTGGGCGCCTGGTTCGCAATTTGAGGGCGTTGGAATCCTGCGAAACCCTGCGAGGGTAGGGGCGGTGGCCGAATGGTCTGGGAGCGGACTGTGGGCTTTTTCAGGAAAGGCGTCGGAAAAAGGTAATTTTGTAATGTGGGGCTGGTGACACGGCTGAAAGCCACGGATTCACTGGTTTTGACGGATTACTTAATTAGGTTATTTTTAGTAATGTGTCAGGTAATTTTCTTGTAAGTCATTGATTTATAAGGATGTTATTGTGATGAAAGATTACCTTTAAGAAAAGTAAGTACATTACCTTAAAATTACTTGGATCTTACCTTTCCGCTTTCCTCTGAAAGCCTTTAAAACCAAGGCTTGTAGCCAATCATCAGGCTTGCCTTACCAAAATTACTCCTTTCCGATGGTTCACCCAAAAAACACATCAAGCCATACGTGCCTGGTCGTCTTCAGTCGCACATACATATCCATGGGAACGCCATGGGAATACTTGCGCGCTAACTATCGCCGCGAAACCCTTATAAACCGGGGCATGATTTGTCGAAAACCGCGATCGGGTGCTTTCGAATCTCTCCTTCACCGCCAAATTCGATATACACAAAACCCCTGATTTCGAGAGAAGTCAGGGGTTTTGTGGTTTCTGGCGTCTGGATTTTATGCATGGCGGTATCAGCGAAGGCGCTTCCGAAATTGATGTAGGACGATGGATAGGCGTGTGGGAAGCAATGCTGGAAAGCCATATGGTTTGGGGGCTTTCATAGGTTTTGGCACCTCGCATGAGCCGCATCGGGAGGGGGTATTCGTTTTGCGCCTTTAAGGTACAAAATGACCCAAAGGGCAGTGCACACGACGCGCCCCATTATCCGGAACGGACGCACGCAGGTTATGCAGGAATTCACCATGAAGCAGGCGGAGTTGGAGAAGGTTCACGTGGAAATCGTCAAGCTGATGGCTGAGCAGCGCAAGCTGAATGCCGAAGCGGGCAAGATGACCCGTGAAACTTTTTGGTACCCGGTAGCTGTTGCGACTGGCTTGATCGGTACGGTGGCGACTGTTACTGCGGTGTTGATCAAGCTGCTCTGACCCCCTGATTCTTTCGATGCCGTGAAAGGCTGATTCAYCTCGCCTAGCGATCCGTTCGGTGCGAGTTTTTTGTGTATGAAGGGATTCATGAGCGATTTACTCGATTTCATCAGTGCGCTGTGCCAGGTATCCGATTGGACGCCATCACGCCCCAGGCGGGTATTTTCACGAAGGTTCGTGTTCTTTATGGTGCTTGTAGCGGCATTCGAGTTGGTATTACTCAACCATTACTGGGGGTAATCCAGTTCCGGGCTTTTTGTTTTCATCACCTGGCTACCGAGGAATAATGCGCGCTTCTATGAAGAAGGACATCTCATGATCACCACCACAACCCACACCATCGAAGGTCGGCAAATCACCGCCTACCTGGACATCGTCAGTGCCGAGTCGGTGCAGGGCGTTAACGTGATTCGCGACATGTTCGCCGGGATGCGGGATTTTTTCGGCGGGCGTTCTCAGACGTTGGAGCGGGCATTGAAGGAGGCGCGGGTTCAGGCGACCGAGGAGATCAAGGAGCGGGCGCGGGTGCTTCAGGCGGATGCGGTGGTGGGGCTCGATTATGAGATCAGCATGCCGGCCGGCAAGGGTGGGATGGTGGTGGTGTTTGTGACCGGGACGGCGGTCAAGCTGAGGTAGGTTGCTCGGTACTGGCCATTCGTCGGGCATGTAACGATCTGAATCACAAGTCTGGGAATGACCGGCTAGTCTCAAAAACCAGGGTGGTCGATATTTTTCAGGCAAAAAGGGCTTGCCGGTATCGACCCGTTTTGAGAGGAGCGAAGATATGGCTGAGCCGTATATCGAAGACGACGGTGCAGAGTTTCCAATCAATGATTGCGTGCAGTGTGGTCAGACGGACTATGTGCCGAGCTTCGGCGAAGACCGTATCAAAATCAACAAAATCAAATCTGCAGTGCCTAGGACCCGAGGGCCGAAATCGAAATTTATGCCCAAGCTGGGGGCGCCCTCCAGGAAGTAAACCGATCACAGCACGAACCCCGTCATTGAGCGGGGTTTCTTGTTTCTGAAGGGCAGGAAGGGTGGCTCGGTGGCAATGCCGAGAAATGTCCTACAACTTTGCGAGCACTGGTATTTTTTTCACAAACTTTTCACACCGGCCTCCGTAGGCTCAGCTCATCCGTTAGAAAGCAGTACCCTGGCCCGTCTCCCCAGCGGGCTTTTTTTTGCCTGTCATAAAACCTTTTGCATAAACGCTGTCCAACCGTCGCCATTGGCGAGGTTGTTCTGGTTTTGTGTCTGGACTTTCCCTCCGCTAAAGCATTCAATCTCCGGCCTTTCGGTTCCCCTTTTTTTGAGGTTCTTGTTATGCGTTTGACACTGCCTGCTCTGGTTCTGGGCCTTTTGGTTGCTCAAGGTGCGATGGCTGCCGGCGACGGCACGGCCGCGCTCGGTGGTGGTCTGGGTGGTGCGTTGGGTAACGTGGTTGGCCAAAAAATGGGCGGCAGCACTGGCGCAGCGATTGGTGCTGGCGTAGCGGGTGCAGCCGGCAGCGCTGTTGCCGCACGTAAAGGCAGCCGCACCAAAGCGGCCATCGGCGGCGGTGTTGGCGCGGCGGGCGGTTCGATAATCGGTAACAGCCTGGGCGGCAAGAACGGCTCCACCATTGGCGCAGGCCTGGGTGGCGC
>NZ_JBFTMK010000504.1:0-6176 GCF_056396965.1 Pseudomonas sp. 05N434 | reverse complement strand
GGCGATGGCACTGATTTGCGGGACGCCGACACCGGCGACGATACGGGTGGTGCAGATCGAGCCTGGGCCGATACCGACCTTGACTGCGTCAGCGCCGGCTTCGGCCAGGGCCTTGGCGGCAGCGCCGGTGGCGATGTTGCCGCCGATGACCTGCACTTCAGGGAAGTTCTGCTTGACCCAGCGAACGCGGTCGATCACACCTTTGGAGTGACCGTGGGCAGTGTCGACCACCACCACGTCAACACCGGCATGGACCAGGGCAGCTACACGGTCACCGGTGTCTTTACCGGTACCGACTGCAGCGCCAACGCGCAGACGACCTTGATCGTCCTTGCTGGCCAGCGGATAAGCCTTGGCTTTTTCGATGTCGTTGACAGTCATCATGCCTTTGAGGGCAAATTTGTCGTCGACGATCAGCACGCGCTCGATGCGGTGCTTGTGCAGCAATTCACGCACATCGTTCTTGTTGGCGCCTTCCTTGACCGTGACCAGACGCTCTTTAGGCGTCATCACTTCACGGACGCTGACGTCCATGCGGTTTTCGAAACGCACGTCACGGGAAGTGACGATGCCGACCAGGTCGCCATCGTGCAGTACCGGAACGCCGGAGATGTTGTGCAGGCGGGTCAGTTCGAACAGTTCACGCACCGTGGCATCGGCCTCGATGGTGATCGGGTCCTTGACCACACCGGCTTCGTAACGCTTGACCTTGCGCACTTCGGCAGCTTGCTGCTCGATGGTCATGTTCTTGTGGATGATGCCGATGCCACCTTCCTGAGCCATGGCGATTGCCAGACGGGCTTCAGTAACGGTGTCCATAGCGGCGGAAACCAGTGGAATATTCAGCTCGATGCCACGGGTAAGGCGGGTCTTGAGACTGACTTCGTTAGGAAGCACCTCGGAATAACCGGGCACTAGGAGAATGTCGTCGAATGTCAGAGCTTCTTGGCTGATACGCAGCATCGCGGGGGCTCCCGAGCGGGAAAATGGAAGCGCGCCATTATAGTCAGACACCCCCTCGGGTTCAATGTAAAACTCTGTCTATTATTGGCATTACTGACATACGGAGAAACATTGTCCCCCGTAGGGGACCGACGCCGGCATTTAGAGTTCGACTTTGACCCAACTCACGGGCTGATCCAGCCAATCGGCAAACTCTTCGATAAAGTCCTGCTTGAACCCGGCCTCGAGCCAATTGTTGAAGATGAACCCCAGGTTGGAAAAGCCGCATTCCTGCAAAAACAGAAAGCCGTTGATGTCGTCTTCATGCCCGCACTCAGGGCAGGTGAAGTTATCGGTGCGCCCCGGCATCCAGTCTTCCAGGCTTTCGAACAGCGCTTCACCGATCTCCTTACGGCACTCGGCGCAGCCGGCTTCTTCGAGAAAACCCTTGGCCGGTGTATAGATGCAACGCTTGGTGATGATCTCCAGGCCATTGATCGGCTCGCCGAACGGCAGCGCTTCAGGGTGCAGGACCACGGCGCGGGCGCCGTCGGCGATGGCGTGGGCCATGTGATTGCCGGTGCGGCCACAGGTGGTCAGCTCTTCTTTAATAATGTTCTTGCGCACCAGCCACCGCACGACCGCCCGGGCCCGGGGTTCGTGTACCGGCAGTGTGGAGATTTTCGGGACGATGATGCTTTGCGAATTCATGGTGCAAGCCTACTGCGTCAAAGGGATGTTGCTGCGGTGCGCCGATTGTCAGGGCGGCCGGCAGCTTAATCCCTGACGAAATCCGGTCAAGTGCTCAAATAACGCCCGATCAAGGCAATCCCGCTGGCCAGCACCAGCCAGGTCACCAACCGCACGAAAGCCTCGCGGGACAACTTCATGATCAATCGCCGACCGATCCACAGCCCCAGCGCCATCGCCGGCAACAAACACAGCGCCAATACCAACAAGGGTAGCTTGGCATACACACCGGCGACGGCAAACAGGCTCAAACGCACCACGGTGCTGCAACTGATCAGCGCACTCTGGGTGGCTCGGGCCTCATCCTTGGGTAAGCGACTGTTCAAATAGATCGCATATAGAAAGCCGCCGCTGCCAAACAGCGCCCCGAACATCCCGCCCACCGTGCCCATCGGCACCGCCCACCCGGCGGATAATTGTGTCGGACGGGTTTTGATCCACAGGCTGTAAATCGCATAGGCGCTGATAAACAGCCCCATCAATAGCAGCAATACATCGGATTTCAGGTTCAGCAGAAAAATCACCCCCAACGTGCAACCCACCGCCATGCACGGCAGCAGTCGCAGCAATTCGGACCGCTCTACATCTCGGCGCGAGGGCAGCAGATTGCCGAACGCGGCGACGAAATCCAGCAGCACCAGCAGCGGCACGATTTTCGACAGCGGCATGAACAGAATCAGAATCGGCCCCGCCACCAGCGCGGTGCCAAAACCGGCAATGCCGAACACGATGTAGGCCAGGGCAACACCCAATCCGATCACCAACTTGCGTTACTTCGTGGAAATCGCCGAGAGCGGCAGCTTCAGCGCAGCGGCCGAACGACTGTTTATTGCTCAGTCAGCCTTGAGCCGGCAGATCAAGGACATGGAAACCCGCCTGCAAACGCCACTGTTCGAACGAACCGCCCGCCAGCCCCGCCTGACGTCAGCGGGTGAAGCCTTTTTGCCTCGGGCCAGAAACCTGCTGAACGAACTGACCAAGGCCAGCGAAATGGCCACTCAAGTGGGCACCGGTCAACTGGGCGTCTTGCGCCTGAGCCATTCCAGCACCGTGCCCATGAGTGGTCGACTGCTGCGCGGCATCAGCGTTTATCTGGATCTGCATGCCGGGGTGTCGATGGACATCGTCAAGCTGTCCTCGGAAGCACAACTGGAAGAATTGGCCGAAGGTCGCCTGGATGTGGGTCTGTTGCGCCTGCCGGTGCTGCGCCAGCGTGAAGGGGTGCAGATTGTTCCGCTGTACAGCGAGCGTCTGTTGTTGGCAGTGCCGCCGAATCATCGGCTGGCTGTGGAAAAGTCCGCACACGGCATCGATCTGGCACAGTTGAAGGATGAAGCGTTTATTTCCATCCCTCATCCACAGCGCGGCGGTCTGAGCTATCTATCTGCCGAGCTGTGCATGCGCCAAGGGTTCTTTCCCCGGGCGGCTCGGGTGGTGTCACGCAAAACCACGCAACTGCAATTGATCCAGGCCGGGTTCGGCATCGCGCTGTTACCGGAATCGATGCAGGACATTGCGCCGCCGGACATCCATTTTCTCCCCTTGGCCGATCCGGATTGCCACAGCACCGTCGCCCTCGCCTGCCGGCAAGATCCCACCGCGCTGGTTCAGCAATTCGTTGAACACTTCACCCGGCTGCCGTAAGCAAACCTGTGGGGAGCGACCTGTGGCGAGGGGGCTCCCACAGGGGATTTTCGCCGGATCATGGAGATTGATCGCCGAATGCCTTTAAACTGCGCCCCATGATTAAAGATCCCTTTGCAAGACTCGGCCTGGACCGGGAAGTCCTGACTGTCAGCCAGCTCAACGGCCGCGCGCGGGTGTTGCTCGAAGACGTGTTCAGCAACATCTGGGTCGAAGGCGAAATCTCCAACCTCGCCCGCCCGGCGTCCGGCCATGTGTACTTCACCCTCAAGGACAGCGGCGCCCAGGTGCGTTGCGCACTGTTCCGGCAGAACGCCGCGCGGGTTCGCCAGGCGCTGAAGGATGGCCTGGCGGTCAAGGTTCGTGGCAAGGTTTCGCTGTTTGAAGGCCGTGGTGACTACCAACTGATTCTCGACACCGTGGAGCCGGCTGGTGACGGCGCCCTGCGTCTGGCCTTCGATGCTTTGAAGGAAAAACTCAGCGCCGAAGGCCTGTTCAGTGCCGAACGCAAAGTGCCGCTGCCGGCGCACCCGCAACGCATCGGCATCATCAGTTCACCCACCGGCGCGGTGATCCGCGACATCATCAGTGTGTTCCGCCGCCGTGCGCCGCAGGTGCAACTGACGCTGATCCCTACCGCCGTACAAGGTCGCGAAGCCACTGCGCAAATTGTCCGCGCGCTGAAACTGGCGGACGCCCGTGGTTTCGATGCGTTGATCCTGGCCCGTGGCGGCGGCTCGCTGGAAGACCTCTGGTGTTTCAACGAAGAAGCCGTGGCCCGCGCCGTGGATGCCTGCGTGACGCCGATCGTCAGCGCCGTCGGCCATGAAACCGACGTATCGATCAGTGACTTTGTCGCCGACGTTCGCGCGCCGACGCCGTCCGCCGCCGCCGAACTGCTGGCGCCTGACTCCAGCGATCTGGTGCGTCGAGTCGAAAGCCTGCATCGACGACTGGTGATGCGCATGCGTGACCGCTTGATGCGCGATCGGCTGCGTCTGGAAGGCATCTCTCGGCGCTTGCGCCATCCCGGCGAACGCCTGCGTCAGCAAGCGCAACGCCTGGATGATCTGGACATGCGCCTGCGCCGCGCTTTCGAACGTAGCCTCAACACCCGTCGCGAGCGCTTGATCCGCCTGGAAACCCGCCTCGCCGGGCAACATCCCGGGCGACAACTGGCGATGCTTCGCCAGCGCCTCGACAGCCTCGCCGAGCGCCTGCCCCGGGCCATGCGCGAAGGGCTTAAATCCCGTCGCCTGCAACTGCAAAGTCAGATGCAGACGCTGCATGTGGTCAGCCCGTTGGCGACCCTCGCTCGTGGCTACAGCATTCTGCTGGACGAGCGCGGCAACGCGATCCGCAGCGCCGCGCAAACCCACACCGRCCAGCGCCTGAAAGCCAAACTCGGCGACGGCGAACTGCAAGTGCGGGTCGAAGACAATCACCTGACGCCTGTCACCCTTTCTTTACTGGATTGATCCATGCCGCGCTTTTTTGCTCCATTGCTGTTGCTGTGCCTGACCTTCAACGCCCACGCCGACAGTTACATCACCCGCCTGTTGAACAAACCGGTGCCGGGCGGCGTGGCAGTGGTTGATCTGGGCAGCTCCGCCCAGGCGCCGAAAGCCAGTTATCAAGGCAAACCCGTATTGGTGGTCAAAGAGCAGAACAACTGGCTGGCCATCGTCGGCGTGCCGCTGACGGTCAAACCGGGCAGCCAGTCGCTGAGCAGCGGTGGTCGCAACCTGAGCTTCACCGTCGGCAACAAGAAATACCCGGAACAGCACATCACCCTGAAGAATAYGCAGCAGGTCAATCCGAACCCGGCGAATCTCAAGCGCATCGAGGGCGAGTTGGCCGAGCAGATCCAGGCTTACCGCAGTTTCAGCCCGAATACCCCGAGCAACCTGTTGCTGGACAAACCAGTCGATGGGCCGCTGTCGAGCAAGTTCGGCGTGCGCCGCTTTTTCAATGGCGAAGAGCGTAATCCCCATGCGGGCCTCGACTTTGCCGTACCCGCCGGCACGCCGATCAAAACCCCGGCCGCCGGCAAGGTAATCCTGATCGGGAATTACTTCTTCAACGGCAATACGGTGTTCGTCGACCACGGTCAGGGCTTTATCAGCATGTTCTGCCACATGTCGAAGATCGACGTGAAAGTCGGCCAGCAACTGGCGCGTGGTGAGGTGGTCGGGAAAGTCGGCTCAACTGGCCGCGCGACCGGACCGCATATGCACTGGAACGTCAGCTTGAACGATGCGCGGGTGGACCCGGCGATTTTCATTGGTGCGTTTCAGCCATAAGCAGTGGTTGAGGCAGATGGCCTCTTCGCGGGCAGGCCCGCGAAGACGGCCTGAGCATCACCGAAACCCGCAGGCAAACCGAACACTCTCAACCCACTCAACCCCTCTTCTATCGATTGCGCATGGCTGAGACACTGCGCAAGCGACAAAACGATCCTGCTTCTTACGAGCAATAAAATCTCGCAAAAACCCGCTTTTCGAGTATTCCTCTCAAAGTTTTTCGACTGCTTGCCATCCTTTCCCCCCGCGGTTAGGGTTGAAGGCATGAAAACCTCTCACACCCTCATTCAGCTCCGCCAGCACCGCAGCCTGTGCCTCGTCAGTGCACGACTGCCAGGCTGAATCGCGGTGCCTCGTCTGATGCTTTACCAGAACATTTGATCCACCGGCAGGCCGCCTTTTTTCGGCCCACACAATAAGGATTTTCCAATGAGCATGCTCAAAGACCCGTCTTCGAAATACCGCGCGTTCCCGACCATCAACCTGCCGGATCGCACCTGGCCATCGAAGACCATCACTGCAGCGCCGATCTGGTGC
>NZ_JBFTMK010000503.1:0-3720 GCF_056396965.1 Pseudomonas sp. 05N434 | reverse complement strand
CTATGGAGCAGCGCAAACACATTTGCGGCACAGACAAGATCAGAGTTCACGTTAAGGACGGTAGCGAGCTTAAGTACTGGGCACAAAAAAATTGTGGATTCCAAGAATGAGATAAGATCAGCCGTCAAGGAGGCTGGCGAGTCGCTTACCGCAGTCCAGCGGCGGATCAAGCTGATCCAGCACGCATGAGAAAGCAGTCCGGCCCAGTGTCGGGATTCGCTACCTGAAGTCCTCTCGCCCATCGCCATTCGCCTCCTGCTACGCTCTCACTTAGCGCCCCTAAGCAGCTCACGGCATCGTTGGGTCGCCAGGAGCCTAAAATGAAATGCGCATTTCTGACGTTCATAACCCTACTCACCTGCTCATCGGCAATAGCATCACCGCCAGATGGAGAAACACTTTTTCAAGATAACTGCGTTGTTTGTCACGGGCCTCGAGGCACGGGAGGATCGGCACCTAAGCTGGCCGGAGATGCCAGTGAATGGAAATCAAAAGTATTTGAGCGAGCAGTGCTGAGCGGTATCGACGACCATGGGAAGCCTCTGAAGGCGCCAATGCCGCATTGGGCTAGCGCTAGCTTCAAATCTGACAGCGGTGTAAAGCCAAGCAAACTTGAAATTGATGCAATTCAGAAATACCTGCATCAGCAAAAGTAGTGTGTTTGCTTCGACCGAATGCTTTCGTTTCGGCGACATGCTTTTCACGCAGTGCTCACATAATGGAGCGCAGATTACCCCTGCTCCTTTGAAGAATTCCCATTTGGCCCGCCCGCATGCGGGCCATTTTTTTGGCTGCTACGCGTTCCTGATTCAAAGGAGAAGTGGCCATACCTGACGTCTATGTTTCGCGTCTTCGGCAGCTTCATAGACGCTGAGCAGAAAGAGTGGTTAGCATCCCACAAACCTAAACGCGCCAAAGGCATCTAGCAGTACGGATGGAGCTGGCGGCCAGATCTAGGCTGCGGGCTATCGTAAGAAGTCATTTAGCACTGTTAGCATTGGCGGCTACGTTAGGTCGGGAGGCTGTTATGGAGGGCTCCGGAGTCGCGTCGTGCAAGATCTACCCGGTTGCGCCGCACTGGAGCATCACGCTGCGTCAATGCCTGTTGCAACCGCCGAGCCACTGCTACACCAGGACAATACGTTTGAGCTTGGCGTTCAGTGCGGCGAACGCCGCTTCGGTACTGGCCTTGTGGTTGGTGATGAGCACGTCGATGCGTTCTGGCGGGCAGAAAGCGACGCGGCTCTCCACGCCGATCTTGCTGTAGTCGGCGAGGATGACCACGCCTTCGGCATTGTCGGCCATGGCGCGCGCCACTTCGGCTTCGCGGTGGTCGTAGTTGCTGGCACCGCGCTGGGCGTCGATGCCGACGGGCGATAACAGCGCGAGGTCGGCCCGATAGCGGCCAATTTCCGCCACCGTGGTGCCGCCAATCGTAGCGGGAGCACGGTCGCCGAGCGAACCGCCCAGTACGATCACCTCGTTGTGCTGGCCGCCTGGCACAGCGGGATTACGCAATTGCAGCGCCACGTTGAACGAGTTGGTGATCACGGTCAGCCCTCCCAGCTTGGCCAGCTCTTCGGCGAGGATGACGGTGGTGGTGCCCGCGTCGATAAACACAGTCTGTCCGTGCGACAGCAGACTGACCGCTGCGCGCGCGAGGTCACGCTTGAATTTGACGTTGATGTTCGCCCGCTCGGCGATGGGCGCTTCGTCCTCAACGCGGATGGCGCCGCCGTGTATCCGCTTCAACTCTCCCTGTTCCTCCAGAGCGACCAGGTCGCGTCGCACCGTCTCGCGTGAAACGTTCAGCTCCGTGACGATGCGGTCGGTGGTGACGCGCTGCAAAGTCGATAGTAGTGCGCGGATCCGCTGGTAACGCTCTTCTTGCCACATACCGGGTGTCCCTGCTGTTCGAGTCGCTGTCCGAGCACGCATTGTGGAGAGGCGTCAGTCGCTGTCAAGTTTGGCGCGGCCTCATGATCATTGGGCTGGCGCAGCCTGCGCGTCATGTTTGTGTGATATTGAGGCATTATTGTTTTTTTGTGTATTTGGAGCTAGCCTCGTGGCCGGACGGTTTCTTCCCCTCGTCCGCATTTCGAAACACGCTTTCGCCATCGCCTCGGTTGTAACCTCTCATTTAGAAGTAGGAGCTATGCCATGCAGCGTCGCCAGTTTCTGAACACCCTCGCCACCGTTTCCGTTGTCAGTCCGCTGTTGTTGTCGTCCCGCATAACGCAAGCCGCCACGCCCCCGGCCACACCAAGTGCGCTGGACCCGGCGCGCTGGTCGCCGCTCAACCAAAAGCGTCTGCAGGCGGTGATCGATGAGCACGGCGTCAAGAGCGCGTCCTACCGCCCTGACCAGCGCCCGTACGCAGTGTTCGACTGGGACAACACCTGCATCATGAACGACTGCGAAGAAGCGCTGCTGGTCTACCAGATCAATCATCTGCAGTACAAGCTGACGCCCGATGAGTTCGCTGAGGTGGTGCGTCAGGACGTGCCGAACGGCGCGTTCATGAAGGACTACACCACGGTGGACGGCAAGCCGGTCAAGATGGAAGACATCGCCAGCGACGTAGAAGCGGATTACCGCTGGTTGCACGCCAACTACAAGGGGCTCGCCGGCGACAAGAGCCTGGAAGAGATTCAGGCCAGCGAGCAGTACAAGGATTTTCTCGCCAAGCTCTACTTTATGTACGACGCGATCTGCGACAGTTACCCGGTGGAGATCGGCTATAAGTGGATTCTGTATTTCTACAAGAACATGACCACGGCTGAGTTGCAGGCGATGGCCGAGGCTTCCAACAACTACGCCATCGGCGACGCACTGCGCAAGGTCAAGTACGAGAGCTCACGCACGTTGCCGGGCAAGGCCGGGGTGGTGGCGGATACGCACTTTCATGGCATCCGCATCCATGAGGAAATCCGCGGCCTGATGCACACGCTGCGCGCCAACGGCATCGACGTCTATGTCAGCACCGCCTCCATCGACGATGTGGTACGCGTGTTCGCGGGCAATCCTCATTACGGATACGACGTTCCGCCTGAGAACGTGATCGGCCTGCGCATGGCGATGGAAGGCGGCAAGTACACCACTCGCTATCAGCCGGACTGGCACTTCAACTACGGGCCGGGCAAGACCGTTGGCATCAAGAACGTGCTGGTTAAACAGAAGGGCTATGGCCCGGTGTTGGTGGCTGGCGACAGCGATGGCGATGCCTGGATGCTGCGCGACTTCAACGATACGGCGGTGGGGGTGATCGTCAACCGCATGAAGAAGGGTGAGATCGGCGCCGACAGCCAGCAGGCCGCTACCCAGTTGGGCACCCCGAACGCCCGCTTCATCCTGCAGGGGCGCAACGAGCACACTGGCCTGATGATTCCAGACGAGAAATCGCTCAAGTACGGTAAAGACGAGCTTAAGCTGCTGGCTTGATGGCACTGGCTCGCGGGTGGCCGGCGGCCATCCGCGAGCCGCGAGCCGCAGTGCAACTCGCCTTGTACCTGCGGGAATGATGATTCTGCGTCGGAAAGTCGTTACCGCTACCGGCCCGAGTGAGTCAGTCGTATCGAGTCAAAATTGTGAGTGGCCCTGGAATTACGAGGCGCGCTCCACAGACCGCTTTTTGGCCGAATGCTGCCTGTCATGAATGATGACGACAACTGTACGCCTAAGAAAAAGGTGGAGAAACGGCCACGGAGAAGGGGCAGTTCC
>NZ_JBFTMK010000502.1:0-3723 GCF_056396965.1 Pseudomonas sp. 05N434 | reverse complement strand
GGCCAATATCGTGATTTTCGTGCTCGGCGTGGTACTGACCCGTGCCGGCGGTTGCGTGATCAACGATTGGGCGGACCGCAAGGTCGATGGCCATGTGAAACGCACCGAGCAACGGCCGCTGGTGAGCGGCAAGATTAGCTCCAAAGAAGCCTTGGTGTTCTTCGCGGTGCTGATGGGTGTGAGCTTCCTGCTGGTGCTGTGCACCAACGCGGCGACTGTCTGGCTATCGCTGGGCGGTTTGGCCCTGGCGTCCAGTTATCCGTTCATGAAGCGCTACACCTATTACCCGCAAGTGGTGCTGGGAGCGGCGTTCTCCTGGGGCATGCCGATGGCGTTCACCGCCGAGACCGGTGAGCTGCCGGCGACAGCCTGGTTGCTGTGGATCGCCAACTTGCTGTGGACCGTGGGCTACGACACCTATTACGCCATGACCGACCGCGACGATGACCTGAAGATCGGGGTGAAATCCACCGCGATCCTGTTTGGCGATGCCGACCGGGTGATCATTCTGACCTTGCAAGGCCTGGCGCTGGGCTGCCTGTTGCTGGCTGGCTCGAAATTCCATCTCGGTGGYTGGTTCCACCTTGGGTTGCTGGTGGCGGCAGGCTGCTTTGCGTGGGAGTTCTGGTACACCCGCAGCAAAGACCGGATGCGTWGCTTCCAGGCGTTTTTGCATAACCACTGGGCGGGGTTGGCGATTTTTGTGGGGATTGTGCTGGATTACGCATTACGTTGACTGCGATTGATCTGTAGCAGCTGCCGAACTCAGGCTTCGCCAGCTGCTACAGACTGTTTACAGGGCAGGCAAATCACTTACTTGTGTTCGCCAATCACGTGCCACATTTTCATCATGCCGTCGCCTTTCATGTCTCCCGGCTTGCTGTCCATTTTGTAGGTGTACATTGGCTTGCCGTCGTAAGTCCATTGCATTGTGCCGTCGTCACGCTTGATCGGCTTCCATTCACCCATGGGCTTGGCATCCATCGGAGCCATCATCGGCGGCCAGTTCTTCGCACACTCACCCATGCACATCGACTTGCCGTCCTTGTCCTTGTCAAAGGTATACAAGGTCATACCCTTCTGATCGACCATCATGCCGCCTTTCATCATGGCGGGTTCTGCCGCAAAGGCCAGGGACGGCAGCGTTAACGCAGCCGTGACCAGCAGGACCTTCCAGGATTTAGCAATGTGATTCATGGAAACCTTCCTTTTGTGGTTGTCAGGATTCGGAATTAGAGCTTAGTTCAGGATCGCGACAATCGCAGGCCGGCTAAAATACTGTCACACGACTGCAATAATTCCGTTATCTAATGCGGCGCAAGACAGTTAAATGACAAGAGGATTAAGGCATGGTTGGCAGGAGCATTCTGATCGTCGACGACGAAGCGCCCATTCGCGAAATGATCGCCGTTGCGTTGGAAATGGCCGGCTATGACTGCCTGGAGGCGGAGAACTCCCAGCAGGCCCATGCCATTATCGTCGACCGCAAACCGGACCTGATTCTGCTCGACTGGATGCTGCCCGGCACYTCCGGCATCGAGTTGGCCCGCCGCCTCAAGCGCGACGAACTGACCGGGGATATCCCGATCATCATGCTCACCGCCAAGGGCGAAGAGGACAACAAGATCCAGGGCCTGGAAGTCGGCGCCGACGACTACATCACCAAACCATTTTCACCCCGTGAGCTGGTGGCACGCCTCAAAGCCGTGCTGCGTCGCGCCGGCCCGACCGATGGCGAAGCGCCGATCGAAGTCGGCGGCCTGCTGCTGGACCCGATCAGCCACCGCGTGACCATCGACGGCAAACCTGCCGAGATGGGCCCCACCGAGTACCGCTTGCTGCAATTTTTCATGACCCACCAGGAACGCGCCTACACCCGCGGCCAGTTGCTGGATCAGGTCTGGGGCGGCAATGTCTACGTCGAAGAGCGCACTGTCGACGTGCACATCCGTCGCCTGCGCAAAGCCCTCGGCGATGCCTACGAAAATCTGGTACAAACCGTGCGCGGCACCGGCTACCGGTTTTCCACCAAGGCCTGAGCCGGCCGCCAGCCTCGCTGACAAGGACGCATATTTTCCGTGAACCAAAACTGGCATGGCACCCTGATTCGCCACATGCTGTTGCTGGTCACCGCCTGCCTGGTGATCGGCCTGATTTCCGGCTACTACGGCTGGAGTCTCGCCGTGGGCCTGGGTGTTTACCTGGCCTGGACCCTCAAACAGCTGCTGCGCCTGCACGAATGGCTGCGCCTGCACCAACCCGATGAAGCACCGCCCGACGGCTATGGCCTGTGGGGCGAAGTGTTCGACAGCATCTATCACCTGCAACGCCGCGACCAACGGGTACGCGGGCGCCTGCAAGCGGTGATCGACCGGGTCCAGGAATCCACTGCCGCGCTGAAAGACGCAGTGATCATGCTCGACAGCGACGGCAACCTTGAGTGGTGGAACCGCGCCGCCGAAACCCTGCTCGGCCTCAAGACTCCTCAGGACAGCGGCCAGCCGGTGACCAACCTGGTGCGCCATCCGCGTTTCAAGGAATACTTCGAGCAGGACAACTACGCCGAACCATTGGAGATTCCGTCGCCGATCAATGATCGCCTGCGCATTCAGCTGTACATCACCCGCTACGGCAACAACGAGCACTTGATGCTGGTGCGCGACGTGACGCGTATCCATCAGCTGGAGCAGATGCGCAAAGACTTCATCGCCAACGTGTCCCACGAGCTGCGCACGCCCCTGACGGTGATTTGCGGCTACCTGGAAACCCTGCTCGATAACGTCGAGGACGTGAATCCGCGCTGGACCCGTGCCCTACAGCAAATGCAGCAGCAAGGCGGGCGCATGCAGACCTTGCTTAACGATTTGCTGCTGCTGGCCAAACTGGAAGCCACCGATTACCCATCGGACAACCAACCAGTGTCCATCGATAGCCTGCTGCAATCGATCAAGAGCGACGCCCAGCAGCTGTCGGGTCAGAAAAATCAGCGCATCACCCTGGAAGCCGACCCGACGATTCTGCTCAAGGGCAGTGAAGCCGAACTGCGCAGTGCGTTTTCCAATCTGGTGTTCAACGCGGTGAAATACACCCCGGCCGAAGGCAATATCCGCATTCGCTGGTGGGGCGACGAGCAAGGTGCACACCTGAGCGTGCAGGATTCGGGAATCGGTATCGACAGCAAACACCTGCCGCGCCTGACCGAACGCTTCTACCGCGTCGATTCCAGCCGCAATTCCAACACCGGCGGCACCGGGCTGGGGCTGGCCATCGTCAAGCACGTGTTGCTGCGCCACCGGGCACGCATGGAAATCAGCAGTGTGCCGGGGCATGGCAGCACGTTTACCTGCCATTTCGCGCCGGCCCAGGTCACCAAATCCCGCGTGATCAGCGCCGCGGACTGATACCGACTAGCACTCGCCACTAGGCAATCGATCAGTCAGCCGCTACATTGGCTGACTTGTGCCTGCCCTTCAGGCACTGCATTTCCCCCTTTTTTGAATACACGGAACCCGCAAAACTCCATCATGGACCCTTCCCCTGGCTTGACCCTCGCAACAATATTCGCCGACTTCGGCATGATTCTTTTTGCTCTGATCCTGGTTTTGCTCAACGGCTTTTTCGTTGCGGCAGAGTTTGCCATGGTCAAACTGCGCTCGACCCGGGTCGAAGCCATCGCTGAACAGCACGGCTGGCGCGGGCACATCCTGCGCACCGTACACAGTC